>JAQICK010000472.1 GCA_027858595.1 Melioribacteraceae bacterium | reverse complement strand
AATCTGTTAGCCGGAATCTCTACCAATTACAGAAGATTCCGTGCAAACCTGTCCAGTGATATTTCTAACGGAATCTATGTTAAGCTGAAAGATTCCCAATAAGAACATTTGGGAATGAGACAAAGTCTTAATTTACACTATGCTTTCTATAACTGTTTATTTCCACTAGTTTAATATCTTAGGTAGCACACTATGGTATAACAAGATTTAAACAGACTTATACTCAAATCAGTATTACAAAAATATCTATTCAATTTTTTATTCAGTAATTTTGAGTTCAAATTATTTATAAGAAACTTAGATTATAAAGGAAATTAGTTAATGTACAATTATCAAAAAACGAATGAATATTTTGCTCAAGTTCCTGGACAGATGGAAGAACTTTGTGAAGCAGAACTTATTGAGCTTGGTGCTAAAAAGACGAAAGTTGCATACAGAGGAATCTTTTTTAGTGCAGATAAATCGGTTTTATATAAAATTAACTATATGTCGCGTTTAACATCGCGAGTGTTAGCACCAGTAATATCTTTTTATTGTAAGGATACAAAAGTATTAAGAAATAAGGCGTTTGAAATTAAATGGGATACGTTTTTTCCTATCGATAAAACTTTTTCAATTACCGCATCTGTTTCTAATAGTAAAATAAAAAATTCTTTAGCTGCTTCTCAATATATGAAGGATGGAATTGTTGATTATTTCCGAAGTGTTAGTGATGGTAAACGTCCAGATGTTAATGTAGAAAATCCAGACATTCGCTTCAACCTTCATATCGAAGACGATGAAGCTACAATAAGCATAGATACATCTGGTCAATCTCTCCACAAAAGGGGTTACAGACTTATTGCTGGAGATGCACCAATGCAAGAAACTCTTGCCGCCGCTTTAATCCGTGAAAGTAAGTGGAATGGAGAAAAGCCTTTGTGGGATTGCATGTGCGGTTCTGGAACAATTCTCGCCGAAGCATTAATGCACTATTGTAGAATTCCCGCTCAAATATTGCGAACAAATTTTGGATTCTTTTATTTGCCCGATTATAGCGAAGACACTTGGAATAAAGTAAAAGATGAATGTGATAATAAAATGCGTCCATTACCAAAAGGTCTTATTTCTGGAAGTGATATGTCGGACGTAGTTTTAGAAACTGCTCGCGAAAATTTATCTCATCTTCTTTACTCTGAAGCTATTGAGTTGTCTTGCAAGAAATTTCAAGATGTTGAACATTTTGAAAATGGGCTATTGGTTACAAATCCACCCTATGGTATTAGGATTGGAACAAATGCAGAAGTGAAAATTTTATACAAAGAACTCGGCGATTTTCTTAAACAAAAATGTAAAGGAACTACAGCCTTTATATACACTGGTGATCCGTCATTGCGTAAATCTATTGGATTAAAAACTACTAGAAGAATTCCTTTAGTAAATGGAAAACTTGAAGGAATTCTAATGCAAATTGATAGTTACGATGGTAGCAAAAAAAGGTATTACCAAGAATTTAACAAGAAAAATTAAAACATTGGAATTTATTTGGGACAGATGAGTTTAGAATTCTGTTGAATTTGATAGTTCAGATATATCTTGTGGAGTATATTCTTATCTATTTATATCTAAAAAACATTCTGAAATTAAAAAGGGAATCTTATTAAAATAGACCGGAGCAGAACTCCAGTCTATTTCTAAATTATCACCCTTCTTTAAGCTTACGAAGAGTTTCAGAGTATTCTTGTGCAACTTGTTTTACTGTCTTACTTGAAATTAGATTGTGAATTTTATCTCGTAAATCAGCCCATTCTTCATGTAAAGGACAAGGTGCTTCATCGGAACATTCCTTCAAACCAGTAACACATTTAAGATTAATAACAGGGCCTTCAACGCGTTCAATAACTTCTAATATTGTACTATTGTTTGCCATTTCTGTTATCTTAAATCCGCCACCCCTTCCTTTGAAAGAATCAACATAACCATATTTTGCCATACGTTGAAGTATTTTAGCAAGATAATGCGGTGGAATATCTTCTTTTTCAGCTACTTCAGAGGACATAATAAGTCGATCTTCTGGTTGCCGAGCAAGGTATAAAACCGCTCTTATTGCGTATTCACCAGTTTTTGTATATATCATAACAACTCCAGTTAATAAAGGATTTAGTATCTTAATAAAGTTAATCAAATGGAACCTATTTGTCAAGTATTAAGAATGCTACTTTCTATCTTTTTTGAAAAAAGCACAGAAAATTTTAATAATATTGGTTAATAAGTATTAAATAATTATTTTGCATGTATGAGTACTGATAAATTTAACACAAAAAAAATATTTTCAATTTCTAACATTACTATCCTCTTTGTAATTCTCTATTTGCTAATATTTGAATTTACTTGGGTTACGCAAACAATTTTCCCAAAGCCATCTTTGTTAGTTGAATCTTTTTTATCTCTTTGGAGTGAATATAATCTTTTTGACGGATTAGTTGAAACAACTGCTATAGTTTTTCCAGCAATTGTTGTAAGTATTATCTTTCTTGAAATTTTTATTAAAGGATTTCTAACACTCTTGCTCAATTATAGTGGAATCAAAAACATTTCCGCACCATTTAAATATTTTTCTTTTTTCTTTTTTGCACTGCTGTTAAATCTTTTATTCAAAGAATCTTTGTATGTTGAATTTATCTTTGCAGTAATATTTATTCTTGGGAAGTTACTCCAAATCCTTTCTGATTCTACTGAATCTCTTAATGAAGACTATATTTACACGGCAAAATCGTTAGGGGTATCCAAAGGTCAAATTTTATCTAAGGTTATTTGGAAAGACTTAAAACCGAATGTATACGATAAACTTATATCTATTCACACTCAAACTTGGGTTGTTGTTATTGTTTATGAATTTGTAAGTGCCGTAAATGGAATTGGTTCTGTTTATAAATTGGCATATGATTACAATGATTTAGCAGCTATAATTTCACTCGGTATTTTTATATCGTTAGTTATTGTATCTGTGAATTCAATTTTAAAAATTGTTGTTGCAAAACTTATTTTTTGGAAATAGTATGTCACAAGAAACCATAAAAATAGAATCACTCTCTAAAAATTATACTGATATTTCTGGATATACAACACAGCTGTTTGAAAATATCTCCTTTGATATTGATGCTAATAAAATCACAACAATACTAGCACCAAAGGGAAGTGGAAAATCAACATTATTGAAAATAATTTCTGGTATTAATGAAGAAACTATTTTATCTGATGGGAAAAGGATTTACATTCCAACAAATTCTTCATCTTTTCCATGGCTTAATGTTCGTGAAAACATAACTTTTAATTTGGAAAGTATTGACGATATAAATCTGCAAAACATTGTTAAATTTGTAGGTCTCGAAGGTTACGAAGATCACTTTCCAAATAATAATAGTGTAGGATTTAGATTCAGAATTTCTTTAGCACGTGCTATTATTAATAATCCAAAATTGATTTTAATAGATGAATCAATCTCCACACTACCTGTAAAAAGAAGATTGGAGTTTTACTCACTTCTTCGCAAAGTTACATCAGAAAAGGGCATTCCCATTTTATTTTCTACCTCTTCAATTTCAGAAGCAATTAGATTATCGGATAATATTGTTTTAATGAATCAATTACCATCCAAAGTTGTTTGCGAAAAAACCATCTTAATTGATGAAGAAACAAGAGTTGATGTTAATTCTCTGTTTAGTTTGTCTGATTATTTTTCGACTGAAGAAGAGAAGATTCTTATAAAAAGTTTTATATAGCAATAATATCTCACAATTAATTCTTAACTAATTATAAAACAACAAAATAACCGCTATTCTCTAATAAAATACTTGACAAGAAACCTATAAGAGACTTATATTTGGATAATGTTTAAGTCATTTTGAGGAAGTTTTGAAAAAGTTTTTTATTCCAGTATTTTATATAATTTTATCCATTTTAATAACATCATGCTCTATTTTTGATACAAACGAGTATGAAGAGCAAACCATTTCTAAAGAAACCAATGAATTGGATCCACAATTATTAATAAATAATCTGATGGAAGAAGCAAGATTAAAGCACTTAGATGCTCTCGCTAATCAGAATTTAGGTTTTACGAAAGAGGCAATTGCGGCATATGAAGATGCAGTAGGAAAAATAAATCGTCTAAGTTATTTTCCAAACATGGAAGATAATACTACATTTAGTGAACTTGAGAATGCAATAATAGAAGATTATCAAAAATTTATTGATAATTTAGATGAGTTACCAGAAGGTGTTTCAATCTCGGCCTTTGAAGAATGGGCAAACAATAAAATTCCAGAATTTATTCTAGAAGATATTACTAGAGAAGAAGATAGCTTAAACTCAGCCGTATCTGATATTATTGTTGTTGGTGATTTTCCACTTGAAGTAAATAAATACGTTGAGCAATATATTGAGTATTTCACTGGTAGAGGTAGAAATACAATGGAAGTTTGGTTGGAGCGATCAGGTAAATATTTCCCGATGATGGCAAAAACTTTTAAAGAAGAAAATGCTCCGCAGCAATTGATATTTTTAAGTATGATGGAGAGTGGATTAAATCCTACAGCTCGCTCTTGGGCTAGAGCAGTTGGTTTATGGCAGTTTGTGAAAGCTACTGGTAAAGCTTATGACCTAAAATCAGATTTTTATGTGGATGAACGTAGAGACCCAGAAAAGGCAACACGTTCAGCAGCAAGGTATTTACGTGATATGTATATATCACTCGATGATTGGTATGCTGCCCTTGCTGGATATAATTGTGGTGAGGGACGTGTAAGAAGGTCGATGAGAAAAGCTGGTTCTGAAAATTTTTGGAAATACAGAAGATTTCTTCCAAAAGAGACAAGAAATTACGTTCCTCAATACATAGCAGTTACCCTTATTGGAAGCAATCCTGCACATTATGGTTTTGAAAACATTAGATATCAACGTGCACTTGAAACTGAAACTTACGAAATTGATGAGCCAATTGACTTAAGTGTGTTAGCAAAATGTGCTGGAATTGAACTGAGTTTGATGAAAGATTTAAATCCAGAATTAACTCAACATCACACTCCACCGCACCATGATGGTGGATATCCAATTAAAGTTCCTGCAGTAACCTCTGATTATTTTGTGAAAAATTTAGAATTAGTTCCGAGCGAAGCAAAATTGCAATATGTTATTCATACTGTAAGAAGTGGTGAAACTCTTTCTGGCATTGCCTATAAATACAAAGTGCAGCAAAGCCAAATGGCACGGGTTAATAATATTTCTGTTCGATCAAAAATACATCCCAAGCAAAAGTTAAAAATTCCAATTTCCAATTTTAAGTCTTCAGATTTTATTGTTAACACTGATGAAATGCCTGCGGTTGATGAATTAACATTCTATGAAGACAAAGCACCCTATAAGTTGCAAATAACTACAAATAGCGATATTGATAAATACAAAAAACTATATGAACAAATTTTAAGCGATTCAGTGGAAGTTATCTTTCCTAAAGATAAAGAACTTGTAAATTATACTGTTAAACGTGGTGATAACCTTGTAAACATTGCGGATATTTTTAACATCCGTGTTTCTGAACTTCGTAATTGGAATAATGTTCCTTACACATCTTCTATCTATGTTGGACAAAAACTTAATATCTATGTCAATAAAGACAAGCAAGAATATTACTCTTCAATGGATAAATTAGATCGCTCTCAAAAACTTTCGGTTATTTATGGAAATTCTGGAGAAGAATGGATTAAACATAAAATTAGAAGAGGACAAACACTTTCGCATATTGCATTAAAATACCATGTGAGTGTTAAGAATTTGAAGAAGTGGAACAACCTGCGGAGTAGCAAAATTAACGTAGGCAAAAGATTACATATTTACGTTGGTTCTTCCAAATCGGTTGCTGCATATACAAAAAGTAATTCTTCATCAAAGTCTGTTGAAACTGTTCCAACTGGAAAACATGTAAATTATAAAATCCGAAAAGGCGATACCGTTAGTGAAATTGCTGAAAGTTATGGAGTATCTTCTTCACAGCTTCGCAGATGGAATAATCTAAAAAACAATAAAATAGTTGTAGGGAAAACACTTAAAGTATATGGAAAAAATGTTTCATCAAATCCTGTCGCCTCTACAACAATTACAGATAAAGGCTATTCTCTTTATATAATAAAGCCTGGCGATACAGTTGGACAAATTGCCGAGAATTTTAAAGTTTCATCAAAACAGTTGAGAGCTTGGAATAATATTACTAGGAACAAAATTATTGTTGGTAAGAAGCTAAAAATATTTCCATCTAATGGAAGTAACACAAAAACTGTTATTTCTACAAATGATAAGACTCCTGTTAAGAGTGGAAAGAAAACAATATATGCTGTTAAAAGTGGTGATACTCTTGGGCAAATTGCTGTTAATCACAATGTGCGGTCTTCTGCTGAAATAAAAAAATGGAATAATATTACTAATAATAAAATTAAAGTTGGGCAAGAACTCATTCTATATCCTGGGGTAAAAACTATAAAAAGTGTAGTTACTAAAACAGAAAATTCTAAAAAAGAAAAGTCATTTAACGGAATTCATAAAGTTAAAGAAGGCGAATCTCTTTGGACTATTGCACGTCATTACGATATTCATGTAAAAGAGATTATGGATTGGAATAATTTGGAAGATGATAAAATTAGACCAGGAACAGATCTTAAAATTTTGAATTATTTACTATACTATATTTAATAAATAGCCGCGAATTCACGAATGGTTTAATATTATATCTATTCATGCATTCGCGGCTTCGTTGTCTACCTCAAAAGATATATTTTTGAATTATAAAAATCATTAACTAAGTTTAATACACATTTTGAAGAAACTGTTAGGGGTGTTTCGTTTTTTGAGACTGAGAGCAAACCCTTTAACCTGATCCGGGTAATTCCGGCGTAGGGAAATGGCTAAAGTAATAAGTGCTAACCGTTTTCCAAAACGGTTTTTTCATTTTAAATAACTATAATCGATTAGGAGTTAAAATGAAGCTTGTTTTGCTTGTTGTCTTACTGTTCGCCACAAATATATTCGCTCAAAACTTTAATTTGAAGGGACGAGTTACAGACGAAAATGAAAATCCATTATACTTAGCTAACGTTGTTCTACTAAATTCGAACACTGGCGTAACAACAAATCAGGAAGGTGAGTTTAGTTTAAAAGCCGAATTTGAAAGTAACGAAAAAATTACTATTAGCTATGTTGGATATAAACCAATTACAATTAATTTTGCCAATCTTAATTTGGCAGAGACAAATTTATTTGAACTAAAAAAAATTCCATTTACAAGTCAAACTGTTCTTGTGAAAGGCAGCATTGGGGAAGAGGGAGTTACACCAATGGCTTTTGCAAAAGTAACACAGAAGGAAATTGAAGAAAGCTATGTTCACCAAGATGTTCCAGAGTATTTAAGTTATTTGCCATCAACTACATTTTACTCTGAGAG
>JAQICK010000231.1 GCA_027858595.1 Melioribacteraceae bacterium | reverse complement strand
ATCATGATTTGTTTTCAAGTTTTTTAAAAAATCTCCTGCCAAATGTTGGTCTTGCAATGCTTTTTTTATTTGCCAAAATCCAGCATCCCAAGTTGTAATTTTAAAAGGGCTAGTTCTTAAAATGTGGAGATTCCTAAAGTAATAGTTATAAATTTCTTTACCAGCATTAACTATATTTTGTGCTTCAATGCTCAACTCATTCTCAGATAACCACTTTGCAACAAAGCGGTCTTCGGCTGTTGCAAACTGCATGGAAATATCGCTGTCGGTTATTTCCCAATTTTTAATTTCATTTAATAAAAATGGAAAAAAGTGATTCTTTATTTGATAATTTTCTTCTTCGTATTCTACATCTTTCATTGATGCAGTTTGGTTTGAATTGCTAAATAAGTTCCAGACTACACAATCATTTACAAATTCTTGTGATAATTTTATTTTTGGTTGTAAAAATTGATCTCTGTCATTTATCCACGTTGCTTTAGGAATACGTCTAACCGCATGAACAACCATTGCTTTTTCAAAGTTTTCTGGTATTACAGACAAAGCTCCTGCACTAACATAAGGTGCGGATAATAAAGCTGTATTATTCTGTTGTTGAAAATCATTTCCTGCACACATAAAGGAAGCAATAAAATTTTCAGCTATCCTATCTCTACGGTCTATGTTTTCAATCTTTAGAGTAATTGCAGAACCTATTGGTGGAAATTTAATAGTTGCAGGTGGTCGCTTTATCCACTTACTCAAAATTGTTTCTCTGTTTTCAGAAGTTACCTTTTTATAACCAATTTTTTCAACATTATCATTAAAAATATCAACTTCAATATTTTGTTCTTCAATTTTCATTTGATTTTGTAGATTCCAAACTAAAAAGCCAACTGGAAAATTTCCTTTTGTACCTGAAAAAGTTAATGAACTGAAAATAAAACCACGATTAAATTCAAAATTAAAAACATTATCTCTAAATTTTTGGTCATTGTTTGAAATGATATATTTTATTTTTGAAAAAAGCCCAAATATTGCATTTTTGTATTCAAATTCTCTCTTAATTCTAAAAATAAATTGTGCAAAAAGTTCTCGTGAAACTTCTCCTAAATTTTCTTTATGCATTATTTTTCGTATCTGAGTATTGCTTACATCTATTTTACTATCACCATGGTTTAACCCTGCCTTTTGGCTTGTTGCAAATGGCGGATTAATAAGAATAATCCACTTCAATTTGGGATTAGCTAAATCGTTTCGAAGTTTTTCAGGTAATTTCCAAGTAAAATTAAAGTCCAATCCATCATTTAAAAAAAGATTAGCAACATCATCATTTAAATAATCATATTGAAATATTGTTGCCTCTTGAAAAAGTTTTTCACAATGTTCTACATCACCTTGATAAAGAGTTGATAAGTATAGATGTTGATAGCTCTCGCTTGGTAAATACCATTCAAGATTACCAGTTCCAGCAGCCATATCCCAAATTCTATATTCACCAGATTTCCACCATTCTTTACCAACAGTTTTTTCTATATATTCTAACGCCTTATTTGCAAAACGTAATGGTGTAAAAAACTCTCCATGAAAACGTCTCATTTCTTCTTCGGTAAGACGGTCTATCTTGGAAAGGATACCATGTATTGTATCAGAGGAAATAACTTTTTCGTATAATCGCCAAAAAAATTCGTAATCTTTTAGTAATATTTTTTTTGTCCTACCCTCACCACTACCAAAATCAAAAAATACTTTGCCTTGTTCTCGAATTAAATGTGAACTACCTTTTTGTATATCACAAATAAAATATTTTGAAGTTTTGAATCCAATTTTTACAGCATTTCCAAAAATTCCATTCCAGTATTCAAAAACTTCTTCAAAATTCTTTTCTGTTATAATCTTTTTATCTATTAAATCTAAATGTTGTTGTGGATCTAGGCATTCCGTTAAATCTTCATTAAATACTCTATAATCTTGCGTGTCTTCAAGTTTAAAAATATGCAAGTTTCTAAAAATATTATCACATGTTAAATCTTCAACTAATTTTTTATCTGGAATACTTGGTGCTAAATCCCAATCATAATTTTCAGTATCAGTATAATATTTTTTCCATGTTATTGTTTCAGTAATGATGGCTTCATTTTTATCTGCCAAACAAAGAAATCTTGGAATTGCCTTATTTGTATAACCATATTTAAACCGATGAACGTAATATAATATTTGTGCTAATATTGTTGCTTGTGCTTTTGGATTTTCAAAATTCTTATCGTATTTAAATTCAAATAAAACCTGCGGTGTGTATAAGTCAAGTCTGTCAGAAGTATCGTAAGCAATTTTAAAGTGTAAAGAATATGCATGTTTTACATCTTCTTCTGTGTGTGCTTTCGCTAAATTATTTAAAAACTTCCTATATTCTTTATCCATACCCTTATCAATTATTTCAATAATCTTTTTTGGCTAATCTAAAATACTTATTCTATTATTACTTGGCAATTTTTCATATTACTTCATTTGTGAATGCTTCAACCAATTAATGACAACTCAAACTTACTCAAAACCTCTCGGACAAATTTTGTTATTCCTTATTATAAAACCTCATCCACCCCCATTTCTAGCCCTTCTAACAGACCTCTCACACAATTATCTAACTAATTATATATAAAGTCTTAACTAACAGTTTCAAACAGCTTCGAGGACAAAATATAAAAGGCTAGATTACTCTAGCCCTTTGAAGGGAGGCGTTTCTTTTTTACAAACCTATTTAGTTTGAATCTTTTATCATCACTGAAAAAATCCTCACACATTTCTTTAGTTAGTTCAATGTTTTTATCTTGGAATACATATTCCTTAATTGCAGAAATTAATAGATGTCTTCCTAATAAGTTTTGTCCTGGACAACTTAAATCAATTACATATTTTTGGTTGTGATGTAACTTGATATTATCCTCAGCTTTTGGGATTATGTTAATTTTTATAAACTTATTAGTACGGAAATGTATCTCGTATTCTGCAATCATTTTTTTTCCTTCACATTTAGGAATTTTAATGTTTTGTGCTCTAATATACATTTC
>JAQICK010000401.1 GCA_027858595.1 Melioribacteraceae bacterium | reverse complement strand
GGACCCTTTAACGTAACATTAAGTAATGTGTCTTTTTTATGAGGAGGTACTCACATGAATATTAAAGGATTAATAATTCCGGATGATAACTTTTCAAACACTATAAATGCAACGAAATTTGCCTTGCGTTATTTTAATGATTTACATCAAGAAACAAAAGAATTTTCAATTGAAGAGGGATTTGAGGATGGAGATACAGTCATCATAAGTTTACCTTATGTTGGTAATACTATAGCTAGTGGATATGAGTCAACTATAAAATCTTTATATAATGACAAAGATGTTATTTGGATTGTCTTTTTAATAAAGGATGATTTATTAGAAAAAGGTTCTGTTTTAATAGATGATTTTATCAATAAATTACAAGAAGGAAAAGAAGTATATCTTGACTATTTTACAAAAATGACTAGCAAGAGAGAAATTCCACTTCAAACTGCTGAGATGATGCAGATTATGGATGTGTGTAATAAGTTTTATAAAAAATACAAGTAAATTTCAATAATTCTAAGAGCCTCCAGAGGGCTCTTTTAAATGGAATAGGTACAATTTTAAAGTATTTTAGGTAGTTTACTAAAAAAAATAAATTACTCTAATAAAAAAAAGTCTATAACACGTTCAGTTATACACTTTAGTAAGGAGATTTATATGAATAATAAAGAATATGAAAAAGAGTTAAAACAATTAGGTACATTTGAAATAGCATCAAAGATGGTAAACTCGGCAAAAAAGAATGAAAATTATAAGGGCTATTTAGATGCAGGGAGAGGAAATCCAAATTGGATTAATACTCAGGCAAGACTAGCTTTTGCTCGTTTTGTGGAATTTGGTGTAAAAGAATCTGAACTTACAATGCTAGAAGGAAATTTGGCTGGTTACACTACTCTTAATGGAATTGATGATAGATTAAATGATATGTTGGATCTCAATAAAAATGCAGATTTATTTATAAAGACATTAATTGATTATACAGAAGAAGAATTGGGAATAAACAGAGATACTATGGTGAAAGAATTGACAGATGCAGTAATTGGGAATAATTATCCTGAACCTTCGCGCTGCCTAATGAACATAGAAAAGATAATAAACGATTATCTACAAGAAACGCTATATAATGATGTGCCTTTATCAAGTTCTACTCAGGTTTTCCCTACTGAAGGTGGAACAGCAGCAATATGTTATATTTTTGATTCTCTTAAGAAGAACGGCTTAATAGATGAAGGTGATAGGATTGCAATTAACACTCCTATCTTTACTCCATATCTACAGATTCCTAAGTTGAATAAATACGATTTGCTTGAAGTGAATCTTGAATCACAAGATGATGAAAACTGGGAAACCACACTTAAGGCACTGGATGTTTTGGAAGACAAGAGTATCAAAGCATTTTTTTTGGTGAACCCTTCTAATCCAGCATCACGTGCATTAGATAGTAAATTTTTAAATCGTATAAAAGAAATTTGTGAAAAACGTCCAGACTTAATTATTATTACAGATGATGTTTATGGAACTTTCGTTCAAGACTTTCAAACTGTTTATTCAGTAGTACCATATAATACAATACTTGTTTATTCATACTCAAAACTGTTCGGATGTACAGGTTGGCGTATTGGATGTATTGCCATGAATGAAAAGAATGTCTTTGACGATTTAATTGCACTTTTACCAGAAGAAAAACTAAAGTCTTTAGATGAGGATTATGGTATTGTGACCACAGAACCACGTTCATTGCCATTTATTGAACGTTTAACGGCGGATAGCCGATCAATCGGTCTTTATCATACCGCAGGGTTATCAACACCGCAGCAAGCAATGACGGCTTTATTCTCATTAACCCATTTGGTTTGTCATGAAAATGATAAGTATATAGAATCTGCCAATAGAATTGTGAGTGGACGTTATCAAAAGCTTGTCAATGAATTGGGAATAAAAGAGGATAATACACGTGAAAATGCAAAGTATTATACACTCATTGATATTTATAATTTAGCAGAGCGTTTGTACAGCAAGGAGTTAGTGACATATATGCGTAAGAATTTTGAGGAGATAAGTTTCTTGATGAATCTTGCGAAAGAAAAAGGAGTAGTCATGATGGAAGGTGTTGGCTTTTCTGCTCCAAAAGGAGTATTAAGGGTATCACAAGCAAACTTACCAGATGGTGCTTATCCTGAAATTGCAAAACGTATAAAAGGATTATTAAAAGAATACAATGATAAAATGAATGGCTATTAGATATTGTTTTGATTAATATTTTCTTGAGAAAAAACAAAGTTCACTTCGAATCCTATTCTATTTTTTATGGCAATATTGATTTAGATATTATCTGATGTCCTGAAGAGAAATATAACATACAAAAAACCGGGATATCTTAAATATAGATGATACTACATTAAGAAACGTAAACTTGATTAAATTTATGTTACTGTTGCATTATAATTCATGACAAGGATGAGTATGGCTAAAAAAATAAAGACGATTAGGTGAAATAGTAATCTAGAGATACTTAATTGCTAGCTTTCATAAATTATCTATTTTTATGAAAGTCTGTAAAAAAATATCTATAGTATGAATTTATATAGTATGATAAGTAAAGATAATAGGTTAATATTTCGATTAGAATCTTATGCTTTTTTTAATACAATTTATTATAGGACGTTATACAAACATCAAGAAAACAATTAATCAATAAGTAGTATAGGGATAACACTTAAAAGCCAACTTTTATTACTGTTTTCATTACATACACTTAATGCTATTTTTGTTGTTTTGTGAAGAATATTTAGATAAATGGTGACAACGCTATTACCCAGTGACTAAAACGTAAACGTTATTTCAAAGGGGTTTACTCTTGTGTGTAGTTTGCAAACGAATGTAATATGTGCTATAATAATTGGAGAAATGGAGTGATACTTATGAAAAAAATATTAGCAATTATGATTGCTTTTTTAATCGCAATGACTTTAACCGCGTGTAGTCAACCAGACGTTATAACAGTCGGTGAAGGAAATTGGGATTCAAATGCATTTCATGATCAAGTAGTTAAAATTATTATTGAAAAAGGGTACGATGTAGAAGTGGATGTAGTTCCTGCTGATACAGCAATTATGGTTTCAGGTTTAAAAAGTAAAGATGTAAATTTGAGCATGGAATTATGGAGCGAAAATGTATTAACATATGAAGATGATATTGCCAACGGTGAATATGTCGAAGTTTCAACAAATTTTGATGATAACACACAAGGTTTATATATTCCTTCATATTTGCAAGAAGAATTTCCAGGTTTGGTATCAGTAACTGATTTACCAGATTATGCATATTTATTTCCAAATCCTGAAGGTGGAGACCTAGGAATCATTTATGGTGGACCAGAAGGATGGAGTGCAACAGCTCATCTACACAATAAAATGGTAGAATATGGGTTAGAAGATTTTTACACTTTTAAAACAATTGATTCAAGTTCAACTTTAAATGCAACTCTTGCAGGTGCATATATTCAAGAAGAACCATGGGTTGGATATAATTGGGAACCAACTTGGGCACTAGGTACATATGATATGGTACTATTAGAAGATAGTGAATATAGTGCTGAAGATTTCCAATTGGGTATAGGTTCATTCCCAAGTGTTAATGTCAATGTTGTAGTTGACAATGATTTCGAAGATAATTATCCAAGTATATTTTCTTTCTTAGAAAATTACACAACTTCATCTGCAATTACAAATCAAGCACTTGCATACATGCAAGAAAATGATGCTGATGCAGAAGAGACTGCGATTTGGTTTCTACTTGAGAATACTGATCTTTGGAGTGGCTGGGTAACTGATTCAGCATATCAAAATGTTATAGATGCGATTGAATAACCGCATCTGTAACATGTTTTTTTTAAGAAAGGATTGATTTTATGTTTAAGTATCCCGAGAGTTTAGAATTCTCAATTACAGGGTTCTTTGATACAATCGTAGATTGGATATTAATTAACTTATCTGAATTATTTGATTTAATTACAATAATTATCGCCAACATGTTTAATGGAGTTGAAGCAACATTATCTTTCATTCCATGGTGGGTTATTGTTATATTTGTTTTTTATTTTGGTAAGAAATTTTACTCATATAAAATGGCGACAATATTAGGATTGATGACAGTAGCTATTGGTATGTTTGGATTATGGGAAAGCATGATCTATACAATTGCTATTGTAATAATCAGTGTTACTGTTTCATTACTTGTTGGATTACCAATTGGTATAATTATGGCAAAAAATACTCGTGTAGAGAGGGTGTTACAACCTATCCTAGATGCTATGCAAACAATGCCAAGTTTTGTGTATTTAATTCCTGCAGTTATGTTGTTTGGATTAGGTCGTGTACCGGCGGTATTTGCAACAACTATTTATGCAATTCCTCCACTTATTAGACTTACCTATTTAGGTATATCAAATGTTAATAAAGAGGTTTTAGAAGCTGGGCAGTCTTTTGGTAGTACATCTATGCAAATGTTATTTAAGATTGAATTACCACAATCAATGTCAACTATTATGACAGGTGTTAATCAAACTACAATGATGGCAATGGCAATGGTAGTAATTAGTTCTATGATTGGTGCAGACGGAATAGGACAAGAGGTTTTAATCTCCATTAGACGTTTAGAAGTAGGTCGTGGATTCCAAGCTGGATTTGCTATTGTTTTTCTAGCTATTATAATGGATAGATTACTTCAAGGACTTGCAAACTCTTTCGAAGGAGGCGTATCTACTGATGAGTAATTTTATAGAAGTAAATGATTTACAACTTATATTTGGTAAAGGGAAAAAATTAGAAGAGGCAAAAAAACTTCTTAAAGACGACGCAAGTATTGATGAAATAAGAGAAAAAACTAGTTGTGCCGTAGGTGTAAAAAAAGTTGATTTTAACGTAAAAAAGGTGAACTATTCGTAATAGTTGGTTTATCAGGTAGCGGGAAATCTTCTCTTATACGCTGTTTTAATTTGTTAAATAAACCTACTTTCGGTCAAATAAAGATTGAAGGAAAAGATATTATAGAATTAGATAAAAATCAATTGTTGCATTTACGACGAAATAGAATATCTATGGTATTCCAAAGCTTTGGGTTATTAAGCCATAGAACTGTACTAAAAAATGTTGAATATGGTTTAGAAGTGAAAAATTTTGATAAAGCTTTGCGAACTGAAAAAGCATTAGAAGCAATTGAAGTTGTAGGATTGAAAGGAAGGGAAGAATTTTATCCTTATCAATTATCAGGTGGAATGAAGCAGAGAGTTGGTCTTGCAAGAGCAATTGCTAATGAACCTGATATACTACTTATGGATGAGCCATATGGTGCTCTTGATCCTTTGATTCGTAGAGACATGCAAAATGAATTATTAAACTTAGAAGATTATATAGATAAAACCATTATTTTCATTACACATGATATGAACGAAGCGTTTAAATTAGGTGATCGTATTGCATTAATGAAAGATGGAGAAATAGTTCAATTAGGTAAACCACAAGACTTCTTTAATAATCCAAAAAATGATTATGTAAAAGATTTCATTGCTGATGTAGATAAAACACAAGTATTACAAGCAAGACAAATTATGAAAGATTTACCTTTTGTATTAACTAAAGATGATTCACGTACAGAAGCTAGAAAGCTAATGGAAGAACATAATTTAGAATTTGCATATGTATCCGATGATAAGAATGTCTACTTAGGATACGTTACATTAGCAGACACAAAAACATCACTTGTGAGAAAATTAGATACTCTTATAAAAAATGATATTGAACCATTCTATCATCGAAAATTCATCAAAGATTTGGTTGGGATTTTAGCTGGCACTGATTTTGAAGTGCCAATTATAGATTCACGAAATCGATTAAAAGGGACAGTTTGTTATGAATCTTTAATAGAAGCAATATCTTAATTCACAATTATTAAAAGAACCAATACATTTA
>JAQICK010000006.1 GCA_027858595.1 Melioribacteraceae bacterium | reverse complement strand
CAAAAATACCTTTTATTGAATTAAACATTAACAAAACCTAGGAGAAAGTTATGGCAATAATGATTACAGATGATTGCATCAATTGTGGAGCTTGCGAACCAGAATGCCCAAATACTGCTATTTATGAAGCTGGTGTAGAATGGGAAATGGACGGCACAACTGGAGGCGAAGGTGATGCATCACCAGCTGGAGCAACTGATTTCTTTTCTGACGAATTCTTTTACATAGTTCCTGATAAATGCACAGAATGCGTTGGATTCCATGATGAACCACAATGTGTTGCAGTTTGTCCAGTAGATTCTTGCGTTCCTGCTGAATAAAAAATCTTTTTATTAGATTTAGGAAAAATTAAAACCCAATCATGTTATATTACATGGTTGGGTTTTTTGATTTAATTTAGATTTGATATTATTAGTAGCACAGATTAGTAATCTGTGTTTAAGAAAATGAATATTATAAGGTGCAACATTAAAAATGAAAATAGGAAAATATACAATACACACAATTGAAAGTGGGGATTTGCTCTTAGATGGAGGAGCAATGTATGGAGTTGTTCCAAAGCCAATTTGGGAAAAGAGTAGTCCTGCAGATGAGAAAAATAGAATCCATCTTAAAACACGCCACATGCTACTTATAAGTGATGCTAAGAAAATCCTTATCGATACAGGTTCTGGAAAGAATTGGAATGAAAAATTTGAAAAAATTTATGGAATAGATTTTTCTCAACACGACATGTTTCCTGCTCTGGCAAAAATTGGAGTTAAACCAGATGAAATTACTGATGTAATATTAACACATCTTCATTTTGATCATATTGGTGGAGCAGTTGTTTTTGAAAACGGAAAGCCAATTCCAGCATTTCCAAATGCAGTTCATCATGTTCAGCAAAAACAATACGATTGGGCATTGAACCCGAGTGATAGAGATAAAGCAAGTTATTTTAATGAGCGATATGTACCTCTCTCGAACGAAGGAATTCTAAAACAATATAATGGCGATTTTCAATTTGATGAAGATATAAATCTGATTGTAGTTAATGGACATACGCCATCGCAACAATTGGTGAAAATTTCTGATGCAGCTAACACAATGTTTTATTGTGCAGATTTAGTTCCGCTGGCAAGCCATATTTCCTTCCCGTTTATTATGGGATATGACCTCAATCCACTAGAAACCCTTAGAGAAAAGCAAAACATTTTGCCACAAGCTGTTGATGAAAATTGGCATCTGTTTTTTGAACATGATCCTAAAATTGCTGCTGGAACAATTAAACATGGTGAGCGTGGCTTAATTTTTGACAAAACTTTTGAGACAATCTAATGGAAAACAAACTGGAAGGATTTGAAAAAGTTTGTAAAGTTTCCAAACTGATTGGAAACGAAGGGCAGCACTTTAAAGTTAATGATATTGATATTGCATTATTCAAAGTTGATGGAGAAATATATGCCCTTAATAATATTTGTCCGCATCAACACGCAAATATTATGCACGGTGGATTCATCGAGGACCGTTGTGTTATTTGTCCCGCACATGGATGGGGCTTCAATCTAAAGGATGGAAAAATGCAAGAAGCTGGTGCTAAACTAGATTCATACGAAGTGAAGGTAGTAGATGAATATATTTATGTGAAAGTTTTTGGTAAAAAATTCGAATGGAATTTTTAGTTTAGCCTGTCATTCCTGAATGTTCTAATCGGGAATCTCCAATATTGTAAAAAAATAAATTGAAAATTTGCGGGGTGACATTGTTAATAAATAGTGATAATTAAGCAAATGAAAATCACAAACAAAATAGTAGATGAGAAAGCAAAAGAATTAGGTTTTAATTTAGTCGGATTTGCAGAAGCTTCAACTTTGGATTCTGAAACACAATATCTTGAACATTGGCTTAGCAAAGGATTTCAATCCAATATGAGCTACATGGAAAGGAATCTTGATAAACGAAAGAATGTTAAAGAAATTCTTCCTTCTGCTAAATCAGTTATTTCACTTGGACTGAATTACTATGTTGAAGGCAAACACTCGAACGATTCTGCAAAAGGAAAAGTTTCTCGTTACGCTTGGGGAAAAGATTATCACTATGTTATTTGGGAAAAATTAGATCAACTTATTTCTGAATTAAAATCTATTGACGAAACATTTGAAGCAAAAAGTTATGTTGATACTGGCCCTGTAATGGATAAGGCATGGGCAGTTCGTTCTGGATTAGGTTGGCAAGGGAAGCATTCCAATATTATTAATCCACAAATTGGAAGCTGGTTTTTTATAGCTACAATAATTACAAACTATAAATTCCAGATAAATAATATTATCACAGATCATTGTGGAAAATGTACGGCATGTATTGATGCTTGTCCTACAAATGCAATTGTTGAACCTTATGTTGTTGATGCAAACCGTTGTATATCCTATTTAACTATTGAGAACAAAGGTGATATTCCAAATGAGTTTACTGGTAAGTTTGAAGGATGGGTCTTTGGATGTGATATTTGCCAAGAAGTTTGTCCGTGGAATACTAAATTTTCAACTGAAACTAAGTTGATAGAATTTATAGAAGGTGAAAACAGAGAAATAGAATTGCAAAGTGTAAGTGACTTGACAAATAGTCAATTCAAAAAAAAGTATGTTTCATCGCCAATATATAGAGCGAAAGCAAAAGGACTGAAAAGGAATGCAGAGTTTTTATTGGAAGATAATTTATAGATCAGATTAAGAGTAGGATTAAGATAAAGATTAAGAATTCATCATGTGCCTTATATCTTTTGTCTTGCGTCTTTGTCGTGTCTCTGAACCTAAAACACTAAAATTGAATCTAACGAAGTAGAAAATTGAAATAAATTGATAAATAGGAGAAAACAAAATGGCTGATAATCATCACAAAGTAATAGTAATCGGAAGTGGACCTGCTGGATTAACAGCAGCAATTTATGCATCTCGTGCAAACTTAGAGCCTGTTATATTTGAAGGAAACCAACCTGGCGGACAGCTCACAATAACAACAGAAGTTGATAACTACCCTGGCTTTAAAGATGGAATTCAAGGTCCAGAATTAATGGAAACTATGCGTGAACAAGCTATTCGATTTGGAGCGAAAGCATATTTTAAAGCTGCTACAAAAGTTGATTTATCTGAAAGACCTTTTAAAATTACGACTGATGATGACGAAAATTATACAGCCGATTCTGTAATTATTGCTACTGGTGCTTCTGCTCGTTTGCTTGGTATTCCTAGTGAATCAGAATACATGGGTTTTGGTGTTTCTGCTTGTGCAACTTGCGATGGATTTTTCTATCGCGATAAAAAAGTGATAGTTGTTGGTGGCGGAGATACCGCAATGGAAGAGGCAACATACTTAACAAAATTTGCTTCTGAAGTAATACTTATTCATCGTAGAGACGAATTCCGTTCATCAAAAATTATGGAAGACCGTGCTATAAAAAATCCTAAAGTTAAATTTATGACAAGTTATGTAATTGATGAAGTTCTTGGTACCACAAATATGATGGGACAAAAATCGGTTACTGGTGCTAGATTAAAAAGCATGAAAGATGACACAACTGTGGAAATGGATATTGATGGAATATTTGTTGCTATTGGTCACAGCCCAAACACAAAAGTTTTTGGAGACCAATTGGATAAAGATGAAACTGGATATTTAAATACAATACCTGGCACAACAAAAACAAATATAGAAGGTGTTTTTGCAGCTGGTGATGTTACAGATAAAACCTACCGTCAAGCAATCACTGCTGCTGGAACTGGCTGTATGGCTGCTCTCGATGCACAGCACTATCTTGAAGATATTGAGATTGCTTAATAAGCTAATTAACAGAAATAAAAAACCCAATTCCGAAAATCGAAATTGGGTTTTGTTTTAAACTCTTCTAAAAATTAAAACAAATACTTTATTCCAACAAAACCACCAATTAACAATACTGTAAAGGCAATTGCTAACAAGTTAAAATATTTATCAATAAATCCTTTTATTTGGTCGCCAAATTTCCAGATTAATCCTGCTACTAAAAAGAATCTTCCGGCCCTACTAACAATAGAGGCAATAACAAATATAATTATATTAACATCAAATGCACCTGCAGAAATTGTAAAAACTTTATATGGTATTGGTGTAAAACCTGCAGTGAATACTATCCAGAAATTCCATTCCTCGTAAAGTCCCTGAACTTTATAAAAAATAGTTTCTGTGAATCCAGGAATATTATTAAAAAAGAAAAGTGCAAAATTTGAAAACTCTCCGCCATCACTCCACCAAACGAAAGAGCCGATTGCATATCCTAGCAAAGCTCCTAACACAGAAGCAACAGTTGAGTTTAAGGCAAAACTAAATGCTTTTTTTCTTGCTCCGAGAACAAGTGCAATTAATAATGCATCTGGAGGAATAGGGAAGAAAGATGATTCCGCAAATGCTAAAGCAAATAGGGCTATTGGTCCATATGGAGTTTCAGCCCAGTGAAGCATCCAATCGTAAAGTTGTCTTACATATTTCATTTATACTATAGTTTTTATTTTGAAAGCACAATAATACAAAAAATAAATTTTAGCTTTTAATTATTTGATGATTTATTAAAAATAAGCTATTTTGCTTGCTCAATCAAATTAGGTGAATATGGCTGAAACAAAAAACGAAAGGCTACTATCTTTAGATGTATTTCGAGGCATCACAATTCTCGGAATGATTCTCGTAAACAATCCAGGCTCATGGTCAAATGTATACTCTCCGCTATTGCATGCTAAGTGGAATGGCTGCACACCAACTGATTTAATTTTCCCCTTTTTTCTTTTTATTGTTGGTGTAACAACAACTTTCTCCCTCTCAAAATATCGCAATTCTGATAACAATAGAGAAGTGATCTTTAGATTAGTCCGAAGAAGTTTAACAATATTTCTGCTAGGAATTTTTCTAAGTGGATTTCCTTATTTTGATTTATCTATAATTAGAATCCCTGGAGTTTTACAACGCATTGCACTCGTTTATTTTTTCGTTTCAATAATTTTTCTTTTTGTTAAAAAGGAAAATCTAATTTATGTAACTTCAGCATTGTTACTTCTTTATTGGGGATTGATGACACTAGTTCCCGTGCCTGGATTTGGAACTCCAAATCTTGAGCCTTCAACAAATCTAGGTGCTTGGTTTGATAGATTACTTTTGGACGGACATCTCTGGAGTTCATCTAAAACTTGGGACCCTGAAGGATTGCTTTCAACAATTCCTGCCATGGGAACTACTTTGCTTGGAGTATTAACTGGGTATTGGCTTCGAAGCGATAATGACAAAACCACTAAAACTGTTTGGATGTTTTTCTATGGGATTGTTCTGATGGCAATTGGTTATTCTTGGGATTTCTGGTTCCCGATAAACAAAAGTTTATGGACAAGCTCGTATGTTGTTTATACTGGCGGACTTGCACTTGTCTTCCTTGCTTTCTGTTATTGGCTTATAGATGTTCAAGATAAAAAGTGGTGGATTAAACCATTTCATATATATGGAACAAATGCAATTGTAGTATTCTTCTTATCAAGCCTCGTTGCAAAACTACTCTATTTAATTAAAGTTACTGGAGCAAATGGGGAAGCTATTTCTCTAAAAGGATACATCTTTAATAATGCGTATTTACAAATTGCTTCACCAATAAATGCCTCACTACTATTTGCCATTTCCTACATTTTGATTTGGCTTTTTATAATTTGGCTATTATATAGAAAACAAATTTTTATTAAGGTGTGAACTAGATTTTGGAAACGGGTTACTTGATGTTATATTTCTAGTATCTAGAAAACATTTGCATCTAATATTTTGCTAACGTAAATTGAACTGTTATAAAAAACGGAGAATCAAAATGCCAGGATTAAGAAAATTTAAAACCATTCCAGAACTATATCTTCATTTAACTGAGGAGTTTGGACCAAAAGCAAATCACGGAATGTTCAAACAGAAAATAAATGGTAAATATGAAGATATCTCGTATGCTACATTTAAAGAAGAGACTGATTCACTAGCTATGGGTTTAGCTTCACTAGGAGTGAAAAGAGAAAATAAAATAGCAATTATTGCCGAGAATCGTCCAGAGTGGGTTTATACAGATCAAGCTATTCTTGGGCTCGGTGCTGTTGATGTTCCAATCTATCCAATTTCAACTTCTGAAACAATTGAGTTTATTTTAAATAACTCTGAAGCGGTTGGTATTGTTGTCTCAAATCAATTCCATATGAATAAAGTTTTAAAAGTAAGTGATAAAGTAAAATCACTTCGCTTTATTATTGTTATGAATGATATTGATACTGAAGGAGCAAAGGATGTATTTCTACTATCAGAAGTTAAAAAACTTGGGGAGGAATTTGCCAAAGAAAACCCTAATCATTTTGTCGATAATATTAAACTTTCTAACGAAAATGATCTTTGCACATTAATTTATACTTCTGGTACAACTGGAGAGCCAAAAGGGGTGATGTTATCTCACAAAAATATTATTTCAAATGTTATGGCAGTTCATGAAATAATTGATGTTGGACCAGAGGATTTGTTCCTCTCTTTCCTTCCACTCTCTCATGTATTTGAAAGAATGGCTGGGTATTATCTTCCACTTACATCGGGATCACAAATTGCATATGCCGAGAGTATCGAAAAGGTTGCCTCGAATTTAGTTGAAGTAAAACCAACGATAATGACAGCGGTTCCAAGACTTTTTGAAAGAATTTATTCAAAAATTAAAAAAGGAGTTGATGCTTCTCCGGAGAAAAAACAAAAAATATTTAACTGGGCTATTTCAGTTGGTGAAGATTTCCATGTTGCAAAGAAGACTGAAAATGGAGTTCCTATTGGATTAAAACTTAAGCATAAACTTGCCGATAAATTAGTATTTACTAAAATACGCGAAAAGACTGGTGGAAACTTGCGTTTCTTTGTTTCGGGTGGAGCTGCGTTAGCTCGTGAACTTGGTGTATTTTTCGAAGCAGTTGGTATTTTAATTTTGGAAGGTTATGGTTTAACTGAATCTTCTCCAGTAATTGCAGTAAACAGGCCATACAATTATAAGTTTGGAACTGTTGGCCATACTATGCCTGGAGTTGAAGTTAAAATTGCAACCGATGGTGAAATTCTTGCATACGGACCCAACATTATGCAAGGTTATTATAAAAACAAAGAAGAAACTGAAAAGACTATTAAAAATGGATGGTTGCATACTGGTGATATTGGTGTGTTTGACGCTGAAGGATTATTGATGATTACTGATAGAAAGAAATCTCTCTTCAAAACTACTGGTGGAAAATATATTGCTCCAACCCCAATTGAAAATCTTTTCTTAGGAAGTAAATATATTGACCAATTTATTATTGTTGGCGATAGAAGAATGTTCATTACTGCTTTAATTGTTCCAGATTTTGAAGCATTAAAAGAATACGCAGATGCACACAGAATTACTTACAAAGACCCAATGGAATTAACACAAATGAAGCAGATTTATGAAATGCTTGAAAAAGATTTAGGACAGTTCCAACGTAAATTAGCTGGTTATGAAAAGGTTCGTAAGTTTACAATTCTTGAAAAACCGTTTACAGTTGAGGGGGGCGAAATGACTCCTTCGCTAAAACTAAAACGAAATATAATTGAAAGTCGTTATACTAATTTAATTGATGAAATGTATGAAGGAATGGATTAATATTTTCTTTCTATAATATTACTAGTAAAATTAAATGTCTAAGTCTTTTGGCTTAGACATTTT
>JAQICK010000371.1 GCA_027858595.1 Melioribacteraceae bacterium | reverse complement strand
GATTATTTTATAAAACTCATTATTTTAGAAACCAATTCTCTACGGCAATAAGATTTTAATTTCAATTATAAAATTACCAAACCCTAAAATAATATTATTTATCGAAATAATGAATTTTTCGTTTAATTATTGTAAAGTTTCAGATGGAAATGGAATTGAAAAAAACACTGCCGTTTATGGAGCAAAAGCCAATGGTGGTTTAGCAAAAACAATATCCGAAAATAAGCTTGGCAAAATGAAAATTAATGGAGCAAAGCAGCTTGCCAAAAAGCGGATTTACAGAATCGCAATTATTGTTTCAAAAGATACATTCAGAAAATATCCAGAAACAAAAAACTATTTTGACGATAGATTCTATTTCGCACACCTCTTAGATGAACTAAAACTTTACAACGAAGCTCTTGATGAATTTAAATCAATCAAAGTTCTGGAGTTAAAACCTAAACAAGCATCTGAAGTAAACATAAAAATTGAATCAGTGAGTATGAAGTTGGTGAGTGAATAAAAATATGATTATGTTATTCCAAATACTTCTTTAGAATTGCATCTTTTTCTTTTGGAATTCTGCTAATTGATTGTTCAATCTCGGTAATTTGATTCTCTATTTTTTCTATTTTAGAAACAATTTGTTTTTGTTTTGTGGTAGAAGGGATTGGAATTTTCAAATTTTCTATTTGAGATTTTGTAATTGCCTTAAAGGTTGCACCTTGATTACCGCTTTCTATAATTCCCTCTTTTATAGACTTAAGATAAGTCCACAAAAAATGTTGTAGTAATTTACCGTTGGTTCTAATTGCACAAAGACCACGTCCAATACAAATTTTATCAAAAGGATTTAGATTGACATCACCAACAGGAGCACGAACACTCATTAGAATATCTCCCTTAATCGCTTCTTTTGTTACTTTAGTAGTCCAAACATTTGGAGAGGATAAATATGTATCGGTAAAGTCCAACTTACCCTGATAGAAAGGCAAACCTTTTTCTATTTCATTGTAGAATTTAGATTCTGGTGATTGACCAGCAATAATTGTAGCAATATTACCTAAGTTCTCTTTTTTAGATTTGGGGATGTCACTGATTATTTTGGAAATATCATTTTTAATTTTCTCTATTTTCTCAAATGCTTTCTTTTCTGTTTTCTCTAAAACCCCAATCTCAGAAATAATTTTCTTTTGAATATTTTTGGATGGGAGTGGAATTTTATATTCCGAAATTAGAGTTTTGGATATTTCAGGATAAGTCATTCCTGAACCCAATTCTTCAATATTTTTAGCATCTCTTTTTAGAATTTGATACAAGTATTCGAAATGTATCTTTTCATGATTGCAAACAAAATTCTTATATCCTTGATTTGTGCAGACTTCAATTTTAGCAATAGAAATATCACCTATTGTTGCTCTACTTGAAAATAGAACAGTATTCACAGGCAATAATACAGCACTACTTTTCACCAAGCCTTTGGGGGAAATATTTCTTGCGGTTTTTATTAGATATTTGTTTTTTGTATCTACCAATGTTGCCCAAGGTATTCCACCATTCCAAAATTCATGATTATTTGAACTCGGTGTTCCACCATTTCTAATTTCAGCTATACTTCCTAATTGAACTAATTCCCACTTGCTCGATATTTTTACTTTTTTTTAGCAGTGAGCGAAATGTTTTTCTCAAAATCCACTCGGTCAAAAGTAAACATATCTACTAAATTTGAATATGAAATATTCTTCTGTAAATCCTCTGGAATTTTTAAATCAAACTCTCCCTTAAAAGCTTTGTAAATATAAGTGCTTGCTTTATCAAAGTTCTCTAATGATTTTGCATCATAGAGTTGTGTGCAGTCATCAATGGTTTTTCCTCTTTGTATTGGGTGTATTCCTTCGCTCCCTCTTCGGTTACTAAATTCGTATCCTAAAAATTGTTTCTCATATTTTTTCTCGCCAGTCTTCAATAATACTAACTTTTGTGTATAAGCTAAAATGAAATAGAGTAATTTTTCTTGTTCTAAAACAAGAATACTATTCCACTTTTCTTGATTGTTCTTCGCTTTTATTTTCTTTTCATATTCTTGATAAATCTCGTTTTGTTCTATTGCTTTATTGGGTGATTTTTTAAGTAGAGTAATATAATCGTTAAATGTAATTCCTTCCCAAACATGAGCAATAAATTTTTCAACTGGTTTTTCAATGCCATTTATTGTTACATCTTTCTGATTAACAAAAACACTATTTACTGAAGCTTTAATATTTGTTGCATCTGCATTATTTCTACGTCTTAAGAATAATGTAACAGTATTAGTTCCGGTAGCCATAAATGTTGATGAACCTAATTCGGCAATAGCAACTATTTCAAAATATTTTAAAATTATTTCTCTTGTTTGTGTATAAATCCCTGAGTTGCTCAAAATACTACTTGGTAAAATTATCCCAGCAATACCACCATCTTTTAACAGTTGTTTGGTTCGTTCAATAAACAAACATTCTATTTCACTACTTTGGTCTGTTAATCTTGGATAGATTTCAAAAGCTTTTTTCGCTTTATCTTCATCCATCATAGTTCCTTTAAAAGCAGAAACTGAATAAGGAGGATTTGAAATTATTATATCAAATTGTTTGTTGTCTTGTGGATAAACTCGGTCTGTTTCTTTAAGTAAATCTTTAAATTCAATTGAAGTAGAAAAATCTCCAAGCCCATCACCATGTATAACTTTAGCTAAACCATCTCCATGTAAATAACAACTTACTTTAGCAGTTTTTACTAAACGATAATCTTTTTCAACGGCATAAATATAATCTTCTGCCCAATCAAATTGGACATCTTGCCACCCTTTAATAGCTTTCTGTGTGGTTGGTGTATAATTCTTTTTCTTAATGGTATCAATATGTTTTTGAACTTCTTCCATTGATTCTGTAATGAAATGACCACTTCCTGCTGCATAATCAATTATTAATGGCAATAAATCGTTTTTAATTCCTTTCTTAATTTTTTGTTCAGTAATTTCTTGCAGAGGAATGCTCTTTATAATAAAACGGGCAATAGGAACAGGAGTAAAGAATTGTCCTGATTCTTGTTTTAATCCAGTAGTTAATAATAATTCAAAGAAATCACTTAAAAACTGTTGACGATAATTATAACGTATCTGATAGACTTGTAAAAGTTCAACTACTTCTTTTACAACTTTAGCATTTTCTTCAAATGAAGCGTCATCATAAACTTCTTTAATAGCAAACTCATTATTTTTTTTAAGTCTAATTTCAGTAAGTATTTCCTTAAACTCATCTCTATAGCGTTCATCCACTTGTTGAAACCGTTTGTCAAATTCACTATCGCTAACATCGGTTACTTTCTTTTCTAAAAGCTCAAGCATACCTCTATTATAAAGGTCTGTTAGTCTTTTCTGAAATGAAATATGATTGTCTTCTCCCTCAATCCATTGAAAGTGCAATTGCTCATCATCATTAATATTCTCATCTACAATTTTGCAAAGAAAAAGAGTAAATATTTTATTAAAAGCATTTGGTTTGTCAGAAACAACATTGTGTCTTAAAATTTCTAAGATACGGTTGAATATAATACTGCTGTCTTCTTGCTTCAAAACTTTTAAATCTTTTTTAGTAAGAGCTTTACTTTGATATTCATAAGGTTTTACCCAAGCATCAAAAATACCATTCGACTTTGGTAATTTGTTCCAACGTTCATAAAAGTCTTTTACATTTCCGGTTTGTCTATAAGCATCCTCTATTTTAATAATTTCACTGCGATATTTAATTTCATTTTCATCAAACTCAGAGGCATACAACATTAAAACATCAGCCTTGGTATCTTGCTTAAAATAAGTAAAAAGCTGTCCGCCATCGCTTTTAATTTTTTTGAATTCCTTTTCAAACTCAGTTCCCCACGTTTTACATTCAATCATTAAATATGCAGAACCATTTTCACGTGTAATCAATATATCAAGTCGCCCACTTGTTCCGTGTCCGGAAGGATATGTTTTTTCTAGTGTTATAGCGGTTGGTAGCCTTTTTCTAGAAGTCGATTTACGCATTCTAAAATTACCCAATTTTCACTTTGTGAAAAATTTTGAGTGGTTTTACTTTCAGCTTTTATGAGGCGTCCAAAATCTAATTTTTTCTTTTCAAAATCAATTTCAATACAATAGTCTTTACAGCCAGAATATTTTTTCTCAAATATATCTGATGTGTTTTCTTTAGGAGTAAATCCTAATATATGTATGTAATCTTTGTATTGCATATAGTTAAATTCTGTTTTGTTTAACGTTAATTTCTTTGTGATTTTTAAGTAACAGAAATTTTTCGTTTTCTACTTTTAATAAATAGGATTAGTAGTAAACTTAGCAAATAAAAATATTTTTTTCAGAATTTAGTTTAGTCTGGACATAAGCAATTAAGCATGTTTTATTCTTATAAGCAAGTGTGTAAGGGTTACGCCATTTCAAATACTTTAACACTTGCAAGCTTTTTGTTAAATAACAGATTCTTTCGGATTTTGTCCATATTGGTTTTCACCAAAATTGCTGTCAGTTACTAAAAAAAACAACAACCAAATTGTTCCAATAATTGGAATAAACGAAATAAACATCATCCATCCACTTTTGCCTGTATCATGAAGACGCCTTACTGTAACGGCTAATGAAGGAATTATTAAAGCTAATGAATATAAACTTGTGAGAACAAAATATGTTTCAAGAACAAAATCAAGAACTACTGCAACAATTAGGAAAAGAATGTTAAATAATTGAAACATCCAATATTCCTTTCTTCGTGCTCGTCCACTAAACCCTGCATAGTTTTTTACTACCGCTAAAAACCAACTCATAATTTTCCTCCAGTTATTTATCAATAAGGCTTTGTTTAAGCCGTCTAATTCTTTTCTTGTGTTTTGTAACTAAATAAAAACGGCTAGCAATTAACGCTTTAATATTAAACTTACTTAAATCGTAAGTCAAATTCAAAAGGAGATTTTCGCTATTTTCCATTCTATATTTTTAAACAAATTTCTCTACAAAACCTGTAACTTTGTTGTTCTATTAACGTCAAAAACTAAGTATATTTTTTAGATAAAGGAAATTGTAATGGATAAACGAAAATTAATAATAATAGTCTCTGGTATAGGTATTGTGGTCTTTTCATTCTTTTCGATGCAATGGTTAGGTGGAATGAAAAAAACTCCACCAAGAAAACCTGCAAAAGAAGTTGTGCGATATGTAAAAGCCGAAAAAGTAGAATATAAAAATGTTGTCACAGAAATTGAAGCAATGGGTAGAGTTACATCTAGCTCGGAAGTTGATTTAATTGCACAAGTTAGAGGTGAAATAATGCAAGGTGATGTTTCATTTAATGAGGGAACATCATTTAATAAAGGCGATTTGTTAGTCAAAATAGATGACGAAATAGAACTCAATAATATGAAGTCCAGAAAAAGTTCGTTTCTTAATAGTGTTGCAGGAATGCTTCCTGACTTAAGAGTAAGTTTTCCGGATAATTACGACGAATGGAATTCATTTATGGAAAGTATTAACGTTAACAATAAACTTCCCGAATTACCCGAAATGGCTACAACACAAGAAAGAGTTTACATGGCTAGTAGAAATATACTTACCAGCTATTACACAATTAAATCAGCCGAAGCTAATTTTGAGTCATATCATATTTCTGCTCCTTACAATGGAACAATTACAGAAGTAAATCTAGAACAAGGAGCTGTTGCAAATCCTGGCTCTAGATTAGGGAAGATTATTAATACAGCAAGTTTAGAGCTAGAAGTTCCCATTGTTATTGAGGATGCTAAGTGGCTTAAAATAGGACAAGAAGTTAAAGCATTTAACAAAAATAAATCGTCAAGTTGGAGTGGAAAAATTGCAAGAAAATCGCAAAATGTTAATGTAACTACTCAATCGATTAATGTTTATGTTTCATTAAAATCTACTAGCAAAAATCCCTTATACAAAGGAGAATACTTAGCTGCAATATTTGGTGGAATTAAATTAGCGAACGTAATGGAAATTCCAAGAAAGGCAGTCTTTAACAGGAATGAAGTCTTTATTGTTAATGATAGTTTGCTTGCAAAAAGAGCAATTAATATTGAAAAAATTAACAAAGAAAAAATCTACTTTTCAGGATTGGAAAATGGAGTTGATATTGTATCAGAGCCATTAATTAGTGCATCAGAAAATACTAAAGTAGATATTCTAAAAGCAGATTAAAATAATAAATAAAAAAATATTGAGTGAGAATGGTCTATTAAAGATTTTCTCTTCTTAACTATTGGAATATATATATGAAAAAATTATTAACAACATTTGTCAAATACCCATTCTATGCAAACATAGTAATTGTAATTCTAGTTTTGGCTGGTGGATTAAGTTTAATGAATATGAAGCGGTCATTCTTTCCAGCAACTCAATCTAGAATTATTCAAATAACAATGGCATATCCCGGAGCTTCTCCAAAAGAAATGGAGGAAGGAATTACCACCAGAATTGAAGAAGCGCTAAGAGGCATTGTTGGTATAAAAGAGCTTACTTCAACGTCATCAGAAAATTATTCTAGCGTTAGAGTTGAAACTACTGGCGAGTTAGATTTAGACGAAACATTAATGGAAGTTAAAAATGCTGTTGATGGAATTAGCTCTTTCCCTACTGCTGCCGAAAAACCAATTGTATATAAACGGCGAAGTAGAACCCAAGCAGCATACATGGGGCTTTCTGGCGATATAGATTTAATTACTCTAAAAAAATATGCTCAAAAAGTTGAAGAAGATTTTTTAGCTTCTGGCGTTATTTCAAAAATAACTATTAATGGTTATCCCGCAATTGAAATTTCTGTTGAAGTAAAAGAAGAAGATTTGCTAAGATATAGTTTAACGTTTGATATGATTTCATCAGCAATTGCAGGAAACAACATTGATATTTCTGCTGGTCAAATAAAATCAGATGAAGAAGAAATATTGATTCGTTCACGAAATAGAACGGTTGATCCAAATATTATTGGCGATATTATTCTAAGAGCCAATAACGACGGTAGTTTTCTTCGCATAAGAGATATTGCTAAAGTTAAAACAAAATTTTCCGATATTTCAAGCTCTGCATTAATAAATGGAAAGCAAGGAGTTTTCTTTTCAATTGAAAAACTTGGCAATGAAGATTTAGGAGAAATTTCTGGTTTTGTAAATTCCTATGTTGAAAAATTTAATATCGAACACAATACTGTTAGGTTAGATGTTACTTTTGATTTTAACTCAATGCTGGATAGCAGATTAAATCTTCTCTATAATAACGGCGGAATTGGGCTATTACTTGTAATACTTAGTTTGGCATTCTTTTTGAGTTTCAGACTTTCACTATGGGTTGCTTGGGGAATTCCGTCATCTTTTCTTGGAATGTTTATCGTTGCAAGCATGGCTGGAGTTACTATTAACATGATTTCGCTTTTTGGAATGATATTAGTAATTGGAATACTGGTGGATGACGGAATTGTAATTGCCGAAAATATTTTCCAGCATTTTGAAATGGGTAAGTCGCCTAAACGTGCTGCTATTGATGGTGCAATGGAAGTAATGCCAGCAGTTGTAACGTCGGTAACTACAACTATTGTTGCATTTACCCCACTTCTTTTGTTAGAAGGAAGAATGGAAATGCTTTATGAAATGGCTTTTATTGTTGTCTTTAGTTTAGTCTTTTCTTTAATCGAAGCATTTTTGGTTTTACCTGCACATTTATCAAGCACACATATATTAAGGCGTAAGGAAGAAAAAAAATCTGGCGGAATTAGAGAGAAACTTGATAAAGTAATTTATGTTATGAGAGACATAATATATAAAAATATTCTAGAAGCTATAATTAAATGGAGATGGATTGTTGTTACTATTCCTATAGCATTAATATTAATTACAACCGGAATGATTAATGGAACTTTAATCCGAACTACATTTTTCCCCGCAATAGCTTTTGATATGTTCAATGTAAATGTTGCCTTCACTCCAGGTTCTGGAGAGAAAAGAACGGCAGAATTTCTTGAAAAATTTGACAACACTATATGGGAAGTGAACGCAAGTCTTAAAGAAGAATTTGCTGATACAAATGATTTTATTACTTATACTTTCCGGTCAATAGGAAATGCCTTTGATGGCCAAGAAATAGGAGCACATGCTGGAAATGTTTCAGTGTTAATGCGTGATATGGAAGGTGCGCCAATTTCAACATTTGATATTGCAGCAAGAGTTCGTAAAATAATTGGTGAAGTGCCAGAAGCATCTAAATATACCGTTGGTGGAAGAAACAGATGGGGAAGCCCCGTAGCCTTAAGTTTACTGGGGCAAAATCTAGAAGAGTTAGAGTTAGCAAAAGAAATGCTATTGGCAGAATTAAAAAACATGCCAGAGCTTGATAATGTTAGAGACAATAACACTCAAGGAAAACAAGAGATTCAAATAAAGCTAAAACCCAAAGCATATTTTCTTGGATTATCACAAGCAACAATTGCGAACCAAGTTCGTCAAGGTTTTTATGGGGGGCAAGTTCAAAGATTGCAGCAAGGAAAGGATGAAATTCGTGTTTGGGTAAGATATCCCAAAGAAGATAGATTTAACATTGGACAGTTTGAGGATATGAAAATTAAAACTCCTCAAGGCGAATATCCTCTCACTGAATTGGTTACGTACGAAATTGAAAGAGGACCAGTAAGCATAAAACGATATAATGGTTCACGTGAAGCAAGAATAGATTCCGATTTGCTTGACCCTTTCGCAGCAGTTCCTCCAATTTTAGAATTTGTTCAAACAGAAATAATTCCACAAGTTCTTGCACATTTTCCTGGCGTTCGAGTTGTATATCAAGGGCAGGCAAAGGATAGTGCTGAATCTGTAAATCAAATTATGACTTTATTTTCAATTGCTTTTATGGTTATAATTTTAATTTTAATAATTCACTTCAAATCATTTAGTCACATGTCAATGATTGTTATGATGATTCCATTGGCATTTTTAGGAGCAGCTTGGGGACACGGAATTCACGGTCACCCAGTTTCTATCCTATCGGCGTGGGGTATGGTTGCCCTCTCTGGTGTTATTATAAATGATGCCGTTGTTTTCTTGGCTAAGTATAATTCGCTTGTGTTGGAAGGACTAAAAGTTGAGGCGGCCGCTTTCAAAGCCGGCATCTCCAGGTTTCGTGCAATTATGCTAACAACTTTAACAACTGTTCTAGGCCTTTTTCCAATAATTTTGGAGACAAGTTTTCAAGCACAATTTTTAATTCCAATGGCAATTTCGTTAGCTTATGGCGTTTTGGTTGGAACGGGATTTATTCTTTTGTTCTTCCCTGTTTTGTTGCTTACGTTAAATGACACTAAGCGTTGGATTGTTAAATTCTGGGGAGGAAAAATAGTAACTCCAGAAGATGTTGAACCTGCAATAATACATGGCAAAGTAAAAATTGATTAGCCGTTTGAACTATTCTTTTTTAATATCGTCATAAGATAAAAGTGTTTTAATTAATTAGGTGAATTATGGCAGCAGGAAACCCAATAAAACGTTTGTTCGATTTATACACAAGTGAGCTTTCATTTGATGAAATTGAACGGATGATAAAAATGGAATCCTCTGCCGTTTACGAATTTTTTAAAAATGAAATTCCAGAACCTGTTCCATATCAGAATAAATTTAAACGTGGATTTACTTTTATTAAATCACTTTTCAATGCGTTTCTAATGAAACTTTCACCTGCGAGAAGAGTTTTTTATCTCGTTGCATTAATTGTATTCATTGTTGGAGTAGCTGGACCAAATACTGCATATTTAATTTTTTCGTTTCTAATTCTAAATGTTTTAATTGCTTTTGAACTAGCCGACAAATTAATTGTTAAAGATGACATTGTGCTAGCTAAAAAAATCCAAAAAAGATTAATGCCACAACCACCATACGAAAACGAGCATTTTAATATTTCAGCATACAGCGAAGCAGCACGCGAGGTTGGTGGAGATTATTTTGACATAGTAAAATCGGGGAAATACGAAAAAACATTTATAATTGTAGGTGATATTTCAGGCAAAGGAATTGCAGCTGCTCTTTATATGGTAAGGGTTCAAGCTATTTTTCAGTTCTTAATTGAAAATCATTCAGACCCCAAAAAAATAATTATTGAATTAAAAAAGCATTTTGCAAAACGTTTAGAAAAGGAATATTTCCTTACACTTTCAATTGCATCTGTTGATAGAAAGGGCAAAATTAAATATAGCAATGCCGGGCATTTGCCACTTCTTCATTTCATACAAAACGAAAATAAATTTGTGGAAATAAATCCAACCGGAATAGGAATAGGTTTTAATGACAAAGGAATGTTTGAAAAAACTCTTGCTGAAGAGACTGTTAAGGCTGAGCCAAATGACATCCTCTGTTTCTATACTGATGGCGTTACAGAAGCTATGAATAACTCTAAAATACAATTTGGAGTTGAGAGGCTTCAAAGAATAATAGATGAGAATTCAGAAAAATCAATTGATGAAATTAAAAACAAAATTTTACTTACAATAAATAACTTTAGAGGCACTGCTGAAGTAAATGACGATATCTCTATTGTTTTGTTAAAAGCCAAATAAAGAAGTTATAACATATGAATACTACGTATTCTTATTTCAACTCTCCTATAAAATTCCTAATTTTTACAAGCCAGATTTAGATTAATAATAATTAGTAGGTACACTTGTGAAGAAAACTATTTCTTTAGTAATATATATTGTTTTGTCATTAAATATTTATGGGTACAGTGAAGTGAAAAATATGATTATCCCTACCCCTCAAATAATTAAATTAACGAATAACCATTTTCTCATTCCAGATAAAATTAAAATTGGAATTTCAAACGAAACCCAAAATTTCACGGCATCACAAATTCAGAAGAGTTTATCTAAATCTTTTAATATAGAGGCTGAGATTACAAAGGGAGATGGCAATATAAATTTAAATCTTGTTGAACGCATTACTGCAATTAATGTTGATCAGTCCCTTTTTCTTCAGGCATATCAAATAGTAATTACAGAAAATGGTATTGAGATAAATGCTATTACAGACAATGGATTGTTCTATGGGGTAATGAGCTTAGTTCAGTTAATAGAGCGAAGTGTTACAAAGGAAATTCCTACTGTTGAAATATTAGATTGGCCAAACATGAAGATGCGTGGAATATCGGATGATATCAGCCGTGGACAGGTTTCCAACATGAAAAACTTTAAAAGAATAATAGACTTTATTGCACGTTACAAAATGAATATTTATATGCCATATTTAGAAGACATGCTAGAGTTAAAATCATATCCATCAATAGGCAAAGGACGTGGAGCATTATCCAACGCTGAAGTAAAAGTAATAGTTGAATATGCCGCAGAAAGATATATTGATGTGATTCCTGTTTTTCAAACACTTGGACATTTTGAAAATATCCTTACATCCAAAAAGTTTGTTAACTATGCCGAATTCCCTGGTGCTGCCTCGCTTGCTGTTACTGAGAAAAAAACATATGTGTTTTTGGAAAACATGCTAAAAGAAGTTTTCGCCCTTTTCCCTTCCGAGTATATAAACATTGGGGCTGATGAAAGCTACGATGTAGGTTCTGGAAAAAGTAAGACTTTAACTAAAAATGTTGGAAGAGCAAAAGTTCACGCCGAGCATTATAAAAAAGTATTTAATATCTGCAAAGAGAATGATAAAAGAGTGATGATGTATGGCGATGTAATTTTAAACCACACAGATATTTTAGAATTAATTCCAAACGACATTACTATTATTGATTGGCATTATGGTGCCAACACAAGTTATCCATCTACAGATATATTTAAAGATGCTGGTTTCGAGTTTCTTGTTTCTCCGTCGGTTTGGAATTTCAGAACTACTTTTCCCACATATCAAATTGCACTTCCAAATATTAAAACAATTATTCATGACGGATTGTTAAACGGCTCAACAGGTATGATAAATTCGAACTGGGGTGATTATGGTGCGGAAACATTTAAGGAGTTTGTTCTCTTTGGATATGCTTGGTCGGCTCAATGTTCATGGAATTATGAAGCATCGGATTTATCTCAATTTAACAATAGTTTTTTTGCCGATTTCTTTGGCATTGATGATACTAGATTAAATACACTCTACAAAACATTTAGCACAATTTTTAATCAAATTCAGTGGCATGAAGTATTTCGACACCCAGCATTGGAGTTGCCTCAATCGGCTTGGTGGGCACCAAGAATTAATAGAGAGGAAATTTCATCTTGGATGAGCTGGACACTTCCAGATGTTTATAAAACCCTTGAGGATTTTGATAAAATTGTTACAAAAAACAAAGAGCATTTTGATTTATTACGATTCCTAATCCAATTAGATTTTTGGTATTCGCAAAAACTGGAAGCCAATTACTACATCAGAAGTGTTATGAAACTCGATGAGTTAGAAAATGAGTTGGGCAAGAATAAATCAAACAAAGAGGAAATAGAGGGTGAAATAAATTCAATTAAACTAAGACTTAAACAAGTTTCGCTAGATGAAATAATTGACGCAAACATTTCGGGATTAAAAATTCTTAAAAAAACATATCAAACTCTGTGGTTAAAATTTTATAAAAAAGAAAACCTAAAGATGATAATGGATAAGTTCGATAGACTAATAGCATATTTTGAAGAGACCAAAGAGGCTATCCATGACGGTATTTTAGTAGAGCCAACAATTGAGAGCGAATGGATATATGCCACAAGGAGAAGACAAACAGCATATAAAAAAGCAGAGTTCAAGCGTGGGTTTACCATTAGGAATAAAGTACAGAATGCACAGTTGCAATTGCTTGCCGATACACATGCAAAGCTTTATATTAACGATAAATTAGTAGATGAAATTTATTCAAAACGCTCTCTCTCTTTATTAACAGAGTATGATAGATTTCTGTTTCTAGATGTTACCAAATATTTTAAGAAGGGAAAAAATCAAATTAATATAGTTGCAGAAAGCTATAAAGGCTCCCAGGGTGCAGGAATAAATTTTATAGCTACAATAACAACAACTAATGGAACCTTTGATGTTCTCTCAGATAAAAAATGGATGAGTCGCTCAATAGACCCAAAAACCAGATGGAAAAAATCGATACTTAAAGAATATAAATACCCAGTGATAGCACCAAATTTTGATAGCAAAAGAACTAGTTGGATTGAAAGATAAATATGCAAAACAAAAAACCACTATTTATAGGAATAGCATTAGCACTAATTTTTATTTTCTTTGTAAATGGAATTCTTCAATATTTACTATTAACTCTATTAGGCACAGAAGTTCAAGATTTTGAGCTCACTGTATTTGGATTAAAACCAGTTTTTCAATTAGACACAACAATAAATATTTATATAAAATCATTTTTGCTGTTATCTCCCGTAGCTTTAACGGTTTTGTTCATGGAAGGTTTATTTTTCCTTTTGAGGAAATCTTTCCCCAGTTCACTTAGATTTACAGCAATAGTGGTGCAAGTGCTACTATCTGGGCACTTAATTGTTTCGGTTTTTTATGGACTTATTGAACTCGTTCTGGTTCCAACAAATAATTCCATTTGGGGAAAATTAGTAGAACTATGGGGTCTTGAAGGTTCGGAAATTTATGTTGCAGTTTTTTTCTTTTTGGTTGTTCTGCTTGGTTATTTACAGATTACTCAGAAGCGGTTACTGCAATATTTATCAGAAAACAAGTCTAAATGAAGTTGTTATTTTAGGAAACTATTCTAACTATTTCTAATATTTACGTATTATTATTTTTTAGTAAATAAGCCAACCCTTGATAAGATACGCCTAAATGTTTTGCAGCAAGAGTTTTATTTCCAGCAAACTGCTTTAGAACCCTATCTATCATCCAATATTTTACTTTTTCCAACTCTTGAAAATTATTGTCCTTAAACTGGAATGAATTATCATTAGCCAAAACTGGTGTGGTGTTTGCAAGATTATTGCTCTTTGTAATGGTGCCAAAGAGAATGTAGTTTTTAATAAAATTGGAAAACTCTCTTATATTTCCTTCCCAGTTCTGATTATAAATATGTTCCCAAACATCATCTGGAAAATTAGATGCTTCTTTATTGAACAGCCTAGAATATAAATTTTGGAAATGGCTGACAAGTGATTTAAAATCTTCTTTTCTCTCCCGCAAAGGAGGAAGTTCAATTTCGGTTGATGCTATTCTGTGGTAAAGGTCTTCACGCAAAAATCCATTACCTATTGCTTCGATAATATTTCTGTTAGTTGAAGATAAAACTTGAACATCAATTTCAATCTCTTTATTGCTACCAACTCGTTTAATTCTTCTATCTTCAAAAACTCGAAGTAATTTTGCTTGAAGTGAAATAGGAATTTCTGATATTTCGTCCAAGAATAAAATTCCACCATTTGCCACTTCAAAAAGACCTGCGTGAGATTCAAGAGCATTTGTAAAAGCCCCTTTTTCATAACCAAACAACTCCGATTCAAAAAGAGACTCTGAAAGTGCTGCACAGTTTACGGGAACAAATGAATTATTTTTACGTGGACTATTTCTTTGAATAAAACGAGCCAAAAGTTCTTTCCCGGTTCCTGTTTCACCACAAATGAGAGTGTTGATGGAATACTCTGCCACAGACTTTGCTTTTTCTAATGCTGAATTTAGCAGAGGTGAATTTCCCACCATTATATTTTGATCGTTATTAAAGTTTTTATTTATTTGATTTTTTAAGATCTCATTCTCTGTCTGTAGCTTCTCTTTATATGCAAGATTTTCTTCTTCAAGTCTTTTAAGATGAATCAATTTTTTTAATATTAAATGAAGTTGATCTTCCTCGTAAGGCTTTTTTAGAATTTCACCTACTCCAAGGCTATTTGCTCGAATGAACGCAGACTCTTCTGAATATCCAGTAATTAAAATATATTTTGTAAAACGACCTTTTTTTTTCACTTTCTCAATTATATCTAATCCGCTCATTCCTTGCAATTTAAGATCAAGTATTGCAATATCATAATCATTGTTCTGTAGGAAACTTAATGCTTCTTCAGAAGACCCTGTTTGTGTAATTTCATATTTATCACTGGGAAGCGAAAGAGCTATATTTTCTAGTGAGAACTCGTCGTCATCAACAATAAAAATTTTAATCTTTTTTTCTACATTAGTCATAATTCTTCATCAGTTATTTCTTCAAAAAGTGGAATTATTATTTCAACTTCAGCACCATTTTCATAGTTACTTATTTTAATTTGTCCGTTGATATTATCTAAAATGCTTTTTACAACCCAAAGACCGAGGCCAGTCCCTTTTCCCTTTTCTTTAGTTGTATTGAAAGCCTCAAAAGGGATCTCTAGTTTTTCTTTGCTAAATCCAATTCCTGTATCTCTAATTATTATACGGCAGGAATTATCGTGTTGTGCAGAAAAAACAGTTATCACTTTATCACCACCGTTTATGTTTGAAATAGAATCTCGAGCGTTAAAAAAAACATTTGTGAAAATTTGATTTAATTCTGTAGAACTGATAGCAAGCAATAGATTGCTATTAATTTCAGTAATAAACTTAATTCCTAAGTTCTCAAATTGGCCCTGAGATAATTCCATCCACTCGTTTAAAGCATCAATCATGTTTGTGTTTTCATTGTCGCTCTTTGTTCTTGTACTTACTAGCAATTTTTCAATAATATCTTTAGATCTTTTGCCAGCTTTCTCAATTAGAGTAATGTTTTTTTCTAAATCGGTTCCTGGGTTGTTTTTTATTCTCTGTGCGCTATTAATTATTGCCCCAAGTGGGCTATTAATCTCATGAGCAATTCCACTTGCAATAGTTCCGTAGACGGCTAATTTTTCAGATCTAATTAATTTTGATGTTGTCGCTTTAAGTTCAGCATGCGTTTCTTCAATCTCTTTTTTCTGCCGTTTTATTTTTTTGGATGCAACTCTTAAAGTATTAATCCACAATAACAAAGTAACTAGTAGGATAGTTAAAAAAGAAAAGGCAACATTCCTCAAGAGTGTTGGTGAAATTCTATCATACCAAGGAATATGGATAATAGAATATAGTTTTGTTTCTCTAACTCGGAAATCATAAACAGCAATTATTTTTAATCTATCTAAGTAATGTGCTTTTCCAATAGCATTAGTTTCCCCAATAATATTTAAATTATTATCAAAAACAAACATTTTTTGAAGTACAGATGTCCCATTTGTAGTAATAAGTAAATCTTCTTCATTAATTTTAATTGTTTCAACAGGGTCTTGACGATGACTATCACGAAATGACATAATAGGATTTAAATCTAAACCTAATTCCACAATATTATAATAATCTTTTCCTTCTTCTATTTCTCTATCAAAGCAAACAAATATTCTTTGTTGGTCACTAAAAACACTTCTAGCAAAGTTAGCAAAAACAGTTTTATTTTCTGTAGTTCCAGTTCTTGGATTTATAATTTCTATACTACTTTTACCCATCTTTTTTCGAACGTAACAATAAGTAGCCAATATTATTCTTTTTTTACCATCAATAGTAACCGAATCAATATGAACTTTTACGTTTTTGCCTCCTAGATTCCTTTGCCAGAGCAAATTATTTTCAGCATCAATTCCACGAATAAAAGCAACAGAATCAATTGAATAATCATTTACAAGAGTATCTACTTTCGCCCATTTGTTTTCTTGAAAATTTCTATTATAACTATACTGAGGTAAATATTTGTTTTTTACAAAATAATTGCCATTGCAAAACACAAATGTGTTAGAAATATTTCCAGCTGAACCTGAACAAATGACAAACGAAAGACTATCCGACACAATATTTATTGGTTTACTCGTCATAAGATCTTCTGCAGATAAGTCCTCCCAAAGCATTTTCTTTTCTTCAATGTCAATTGCCCACATTCCATTAATAGTATTTTTTTTTGGATATGATTCACCTAATAGTAATATCATTTCGAAAAAATCGTCTTCGTCCAACTGTGCAGCAATCATTTTAGATTCCACGAATTTATTACCCTTTATGGGAATTTCATAAACAATTGACTTTATTTGAGGAGTATTTGAAGGATCAAAGTATAAATAGTATATTCTATCTGGTTCGATTATGGCAAAAACTACTTCGTCAAAAGAATCGCCATCAAAATCAAAAACCAATGGACTTTTCCTTAATACAGTATTTGGAATATCAAAAGTTATTCTTTCAATTTGCTCATAATTTTCATCAAAAAAATCAATATAAGGTAATGTTTCTTCATTTTTGAGAGTATTATAAAATGATATTAGAGTTGTTTCACAATTTGGAAATATGTGCTCTGCTTGAGATACTGCACCGGTAATTGTTGTATCCAAATTAAACCTATACGAGTAAATATCTTCTTGGGCAAAAAGACTAGTAGTAAGGAGTAATAATATATATAATGTTTGGATTGCTCTAATCATCTAATTAATTTTTTTCAACTATTCCGTTTTATAGTTTGCAACATATTACAAATAAAACAGAAAACAAAGACAAAAGACACTTTAGAGTCTACTTCAATTTTAAAGTTAACTTTAACAATTTTTTAAAGTTAACTTTAAAATTGTGGAATTTAATAAGATTAAATTGCTTTTTAGGCAGGTTTGGAATTATTTACGGTTGGCATTATCATTGTGTACGTAAGCGAAAGGAATTATGTTCTTTTAATTTCTGGGGAGGAAAAATGAATATAATGTTAGTAACATCGGCGGTGTTGATTGTAAGTATAACTGCTTACACCTACTGGTACATAAAAGTAATAAAAAATTAATTGGCGAGTAAAGGGCACAATTATAAGAGAGAGGAACGCCCAAAGGGCCTCATCCTCTCTCGAAATTTTTAACAATAGGGAGCAATTTTGAAGACAGAAACAATCTCATCAGTAGAAAAAATAAGTATAATCAGTAATATTGGCAAAGCACTAATTGCGGGTGTTGGCGGTTATATTCTATTTCTTGGAATACTATTTGCAACTAAAACGATATCAATGTATTTACAACCAGAAGGAAGTATTTTGTTTGAAATGACTGATTTTGTTTTACCCCTAATTGGGTTTTGTCTTCTGTTCCTTATAAAGTTTTTGGAAAATTTAAAAGTTGAGTAAATTAAACTAGAGGGCACCATTTTTGCGTTCCTGCAACAAATAAGCCTTTTTGATTAAATCAAAAAGGCTTATTTATTTCTTACAATCACCGTATTTCTCAATTTCTTATCACATTAATTAATGACGGGTTTCATCAAAATATTGTAATTTGTTCAATGAAAAAAATCCAAATTATTACTGGAAAAATTCGTTCAGGTAAAACCACTTACTTAAAAACCCTTATCACATCTACCAAGAATGTTGGAGGAATAATACAACCAGCTAATGGTGAAGAAAGATTTTTTTCGGATATCAAAACTAAAGAATCTCGAGTTATTACATCTGACAATGAGAGTGGTGATACATTTCGGTTAGGGAGATTTATATTTTTCTCCGAATCGTTTACTTGGGCTAGGAAAAAACTAAACCTTGCATTGCAAGAAGATACTGAAACTATTGTTGTTGATGAGTATGGACCACTCGAATTTAAAGGAAATGGTTTGGAACCAGTTGTCTCGGAAATAATGAGTCAAATTCATAAAACAAATAAAATGGCAATTATTGTTATTAGAGAAAGTTTGGTTGATGAGTTTTTACAAAAATTTAATTTAACTGTTGAAGAAGTTGAAATAATAAGAATAGAATCAGTCTAGAGTTTTAAGGCGATTTATTTTTTTTATCTCGCCAGCAACTACAAGAGTGTCAATTTTATTAAAAACATAATCTGGATTTGGGATTGCATTTATGTTTAGTCCATTTTTTCTATTGCTTTTTATCGATAATACATCAACACCATATTTTGCTCTAATATTTATTTCCTTTATAGATTTACCAATAAATGAGTTTGGAACCTTTATCTCTGCAAGGGAATATCCCTCCATAAAGTGAATATTTGTAGCATCCTCTTTCATAGAAATACTGCTTGCTAAATTATTTGTTAACTCTATTCTGTTAATTTCTTTTTGATACGCATCTTGAATATCATTTCGCCAAAGCATACCAATTACTTTTTTTGAATTGAATGCTTCAACAACAGGAATACCTTCAAAATTATAGAGCCTCATAATTTCTAATGCTTTTTTGCAATTATCGTCTAAAGTTAGCACTTTAAAATCAGTATTTGCTAAATCACCAGCTATTAAAAGCGAGTTCAACGAATCTTTTTCAAACAATAACTCTTTCAAATCATTCATTGAAATCATTCCAATAATATTTTCCTTTTTATTTACAACAGGAAACTCAACCCCTTTTCCACTTAATACAGTATTAACTACTTTACCGAAATTATCAGTTATTTTAATTGGCGTAAAATTTTCATCGAAAACATCTTTTACTTGTATGGATTCCATCACATTTGTTTCAGTTCCCTCTTTTATACTAATGCCGCGAAGTAGTAATTTTAAAGTGTAAATGGATTCTCTTGTTAAAGATGAGGATACTATTAAACTAACAATTGAAGTAATCATTAACGGAAGAATAATTTCGTAATCGTAAGTTAATTCAAAAACAATAATAATAGCTGTAATTGGAGCTCGTGTGGTTCCTGCAACTAACCCGCCCATTGCAACCAAAGCATAGGCACCAGGGTTGGCTGTAATTGCTGGAAAAAAATGATGTGCCAAATCACCAAAAAAGAAACCAAGCATGGCACCCATAAATAACGATGGAGCAAAAATACCACAAGAACCACCAGAGCCAAGCGTAAAAGAAGTAGCAAATATTTTTAAAAATACTAATCCGAGGGCAACGTACCAAATCATATTTCCGTGAAGGGCACTATTAATAGAATCGTATCCAACACCCATTACCTGAGGGGAAAATAATGCCATAATGCCAATACCAATTCCGCCAATAACAGGTTTAATATAATCGGGAATTTTTACTTTTTCATCAAAGAAATCTTCAGAATAATAGAGGACTTTTATGAAGAGGTAAGAAACTACTCCGCTTGCCACACCGAGAATAAAATAAAATCCTAATTCGTAAGGAGATGCATATTCGTAGGCTGGAACAGAAAAAGCAGCAAAGTTACCTTCGTAGCTGTGGGAAATTACAGTTGCCATAACGGCAGAAATTACAATTGGTGAAAATTGGGCAACGGCAAAATCCATAAGAATAATTTCAACGGCAAAAAGTGCACCAGCAATTGGCGCATTAAACGCAGCAGCAATTCCGGCAGCAGCACCGCAGGCTACTAGAGTTTTAAGTTTTCGTTGTGGAACTTTAAAAAGTTGTCCAACAGTAGAACCAATGCTTGAGCCAATTTGAATTATAGGTCCCTCGCGACCAACAGAACCACCAGTTCCGATAGTAATAGCAGAAGCAAGAGCTTTCACAGCAGCAACTCGAGGACGAATTTTTCCGCCTTTTAATAAAATTGCTTGCATTACTTCTGGTACACCATGACCTTTTGCCTCGGGAGCAAAAAAGTAAATAAGCGGTCCAACAATCAATCCACCAATAGTTGGAACAAGAATTACAAAGTACCAAGGTGTATTTGTAATATTTTCTAAAACGGTTCCGTTGCCTGGATAGGAAAGGTGTGAAAATTCTTCAATTAAAAATCGGATTCCAACAGCAGCATAGCCAGCAATAACTCCTATAATTATTGCAATAATAATCATAGCAGTGTTTTCAGTAAGGTGTGCCTTATCTAATAATGCATTTGCAGTGCGAGAAAGAGAGTAATATTTATTTTTAAATGATATATTCAATCGTAATTCAGTAATCTTTTCTATATAAGAATTTAAAATAGAATTAAATTTCAATCGAAACAAATTTGAATTGAATTTTTATCAAGGTTAGAGTAAATTTTTAATACACATTTTGGATTTTTAAGTATTATGCTACAAAAATTATTAATCTTCGTTTTATTTGCATCTTCCCTCTTTGCACAGCAGGAGCACTTAGATTCACTAGTTACAACAGGAATTCACCAAATCTATTCAATTCAATTTGATGAAGCGGATAGTACATTTGCATCAGTTCGAAAGGATTTTCCTAATCATCCTGCCGGTAATTTTTTTGATGCAATGATTGTATGGTGGCGAATTTTATTAGATTTAAGAAGTGAAACCTACGATGATATGCTTCGTGATAAATTGGAAATAGTAATTGACCAGTGTGATGATATTTTGGATGAAGACGAAACCAATGTAGATGCAATGTTTTTTAAAGGTGGAGCTTTGGGGTACCGAGGAAGACTTTCAGCATTACGTTACGATTGGTTTGATGCAGCCTCAGACGGCAAAGATGCTTTGCCACTAGTCTTTTGGGCGTATGAACTAGATTCGACAAACACGGATGTAATTCTAGGCTTTGGAATTTACAACTATTTTGCTGAAATAATTCCAGAAGTCTTTCCACCAGTTGAACCTTTAATGATATTTTTTCCTGACGGGGATAAGAAAAAGGGCATTGAACAGCTTGAATTTGTTGGAGAAAATGGAAAGTATGCAAAATTTGAAGCACTATATTTTTTGATGACATCTTATTATTCCTTTGAAAAAAACAATATTAAAGCGTTGAGTTATGCTAAAATATTGAATGAGGAATTTCCGAATAATCCAAGATTTGAGAGTTATAGAGGCAGAATAAATATAAGAATGAACAGTTATAATAAAGCTTCTAAAATATTTTCTAGTATTATTGATAAGTACAACTTGGGTTACACCGGATATACAGAAAGAGTAAAACGTGAAGCGGAATATTATCTTGGAACTTATTACAACAGAAAAGATAGTTTAGCTTTAGCAGAAACACATTTTTTAAATTGTGAATCCCTTTCAAGAGTAGTTGACAAAGATGAAGAATCTGGATTTCTAGTTAATACTCTTTTATATCTTGGCAAAATAAGTGATATCAAGGGCATGAGAGAAAAAGCAGTTGCGTATTATGAAGAGGTTTTGGATTTAGATGAGTTTAGTAGTTCACACGAAAAGGCTGAGAAATATCTGAAAAAACCACACAAAAAATAATTTATGTCTTTTTCTCTTAATTAACTTTGAAAGCACCAATTAATCAGTTAAAATAATATCAAAAGCTTGAAATAGGGCATCATCAATGGATGCTGATTAATTTATAAATAATGTTTTAATTGAAGACTATTTAATAATTAAGATGAGAAATATAATTCAATTCAGCATATTGCACAAAATTATATTTAATTAGTTTCTTGATATAGAATTGTTCCAAATTTATAGGTGTTTTTACAAGGGTATAGCCAGGATGTTTGTGTGTTTTGTAAACAGTAAGTCCAACCAAATTAAGATTTTCAATATCATGTTCTAAATTGTTAACTCCGCTGAATGTAATAGTAACTAACAAAGTATCGCTGGAGGAACTAGTAAGTAGTTTCTCTATAAGAATCACTGTTGAATCATTTGAAAACAAATTTTGATAATATTCCAAATTATTAGAATCAGCTACAGCCCAAAAATTATGTCCCAAATCTAATTTTTATATTTCAAGATTTTCTTCTTTACAAAAATCAACGACAAATTGATATGACGCAGTATCTACTAACCCTAATATAACTTGACTTGGTACGTATTCCATTATTTCTTCTGGCTCAGTTGTCATTTGACAACTCCCCAAGCTGAAGAGCATGACTATTAAAACCAATATGTTTTGAAATTTTGGATTTTTCATAAAATAATTACTTAATTACAGCTGTAACTCCAATTCTGTGCATTGCTCCAATTGCGCCCAGTGAATTAAAGGCGTAATCAACATCGTAGCCGGCAACATCAATGCCAACACCAAAACTAAATCCTCCTAGGGCAGAAGTTGACGCAACTTTATATTCTTCTCTTTTAATATTATCATAACCAAAACGTAGTTGAATTATTTTGCTTAAAGTAAACTCCGCACCAACATTGAAAAACTTAAATCTGTCTTCATCGTTAAGTCTTGTAAAAGCAAAAAATAATTGTAACGGCATCCGCTCCAATTTTTTAGTAGCTCCAAGCTGAACTGAGAAGGGAAGAGATTCATTTAGTTCGTTGTAGTATGTAATTTGGCTTCCCATATTTAAAAGTGAAAGACCAAAGTTCCAACCATATTCTGGAAGTAAATATTGCATACCAAGATCACCAGCAATTCCAAAAGATGAATTGTCAGCAATAGTAGAGTTGATTAATTTAATACTTGCTCCGTATGTGATATGCTTATTAAAACTATTTCCATATGCAATAGTTAAAGCTAAATCGCTAGGATTAAATGAACCGATTTCATTACCAGCTTCATCTCGCTCTTCAAAACTTCCATAATTAATATATTGTAGTGCAGACGCAAATTTTCCAATTCCAGAAATATTAAAAGTTGATGCAAGAGACACTGAATTAATATCTGCTAGATGTTTTAGAAAAGAAAAAGAGATAGGAATATTTTCAATAGTTGAAATTCCAGCAGGATTGTAAAAAATAATATTTGGGTCAGAGGTGTCGGCAACGTATGCGCCCCCTAGTGCGGATGCACGTGGACTTGAATCAAGTCGTAAAAAATCATATGTGCTTTGTCCCAAAACTTGAAAAACAATTCCAAAAAATAGAACAAAAATTAATTTAACATTCTTCATATATAGCCTAATAGTGAACCTATAAATATAATTATAAGAGAAAAAAGATATCTCTCTTTTTTGGAACTTAAATTAGTGAAACTTTCACTTTTTAAACAAGGGAAAAATTTGGAATATTTGAGAAAATGATTTTTATAGTTAAGTTTGTCAATACATTACAATGAAAAAGTAAAAATGAATATTAAAATAATAACACTTTTCTTTTTGTTTATTGGCTCTTTAGTATTTGCTCAGAGCAAAACTAATCTTGAAATGATTTATGGTTTAATAGATAGTTCGGCTGGAGTAATCTCAAACAACATCAATAATCATAATTTGGAATTTAACACAGATGTCAATTCTCCTAATGAATATTCCCAGATTAATCAAAGAATTTTAACATCGTTAGTTAGAAACAAAGTTAAGCTGAATCTAGATTCGTTAGCCATGAATAAAATAAACTATTCGCTTTCTCAAGTAACTGTTAATTATTCAGACTTGTTTCGGGATGGTTTATTCGGGGATTATCTTTTGGAACGAAACTTTATTTTGAGTGGAGATTTTTCAATTCAAAATTCATCTAAGATATCAAGTGCAGATATTTTTAATTATACAATTACAGACACAATTCCATATAGTAATTTTAGCTTTGTTGAAAACAATTCACTACCCTTTACTAAAGGTAATATTCCAGAGGCCCCATTTCTGCCAAGTATTTTAGAGCCTGTGGTTGCAATTACTGCGGTGGTTGTAACTGTAATTCTTTTCTTTTCAGTCCGAAGTAGGTAATTTAAAATTCAATTTTGGGTACTGGCTTTAACACAATATTAGTTGTGAAGCCAAGATTTATTTTAATGTGTTTTACATCTTTCATGTTCACAACTATAGTGTTTTGTCCTTTCCAAACATCTAGAGTATAGTTTTCATTTGCCGATTGTGTGTTTTTCATTCCGATAGTTTCCCAATAATTTTGAGGTAGTTCTAATAATAATTCTATTGAACTTAGTGGTTTTATTGAAGACATATTATTATAAGTAATAATATCTCCTTTTGCACAAATAAATTCTTTATTGTCTTTGGTAACTAGTATGAATTGGTCACTATCATAGCTAAGAGCAACATGGGATGAGGAGTTATTAACTAACTTAACTCTTAGTATTCCTCCCTCTAAGCTGCCCCATGCAAAAATATTTGGATCCATATTAGGCGAGCTTTGATATGATATTCCGGAGGATTCAGTATAAGCGACAATTTTAAAATAGTCTGTTTCATTTGGAGGCATTTTAATTCCAAAAAAATCATTAATTGCTGTTGAGGATGAACATTGAACTAACAACAAAGAAGAAATTGTAATTATTACAAATTTGATTATTCTTTTCATTAAAACCTCAGGCGATATGAAGAAATTTTATTGCTTATCTATTCAAAATAAAATTAAGTAATTTCCCAAAAGAAATATTGTTTACTTATTGATAATTAGCAATTCAAATTAAACAAATATATGCTTTACAAATTTTCAAAATTTTTTCTAGTGCTACTTTTTATTAGTAAAGTTATTGTTGCTAGCGAAATACTAGACGTTGTTGATAGCAACAGGGTTCCAAATGAACCAAACATTTCTTTTGATTGGAAGTGGGGAATTACTCAGTTAATTCCAAGCCCACAGTGGATTTCAACAAGTGATGGAGCAAAGTTTGGAATGCGTTGGCAAATAACACCATTATTATATTCTTTTGGAACAAATAAAAAACTAACCCCCTGGAGATATTTTATTAGCGACCCTCTTGCACGACAAAGCGGTTCATTTGAAATGTTTTTTACTCCGGAATATTTAAATGTTAAAAATAAACTAAAAGACAAATGGCTTTTTCGTGGAGGATTCCGATTCTACATTCCCCTTTGGCAGAAAGGAGAATATGCGTCACTGTCCCTTGCTTCGTCATATTATAATTTTAATGGCAACAACGGTGTTAGCTACGAAGCTGGAGTTTATTTGTTTGCTGGTGTTCTCGGATTTCAAACAACATATTCACCAGACTATACAAACTCTGAATGGATTTTCACAATTCGCCTGAGGTATTTTTAGTGCAGAGTTCTTTAACGAAAATATTACTTGGTTCAGTTATTCTGATTTCAACTTATTCTTGTACAGCAATTATGTCAACATCAAATACTGTTGGAAGTAGTATCTCAGCACTATTTAGTTCTCCTTTTAAATTAGAAAATAAAATTACAAATCCTAAAGTAGAGAGTTCACGTCTTTCCGTTTTATGGATTGGTCATGCAACAATGTTAATTCAAATAGATGATAAATTTATTATTACGGACCCTGTATTTACTGAGACCGTTGCGTTTCTATCCAAGCGATTAATTGAACCTGGCATTGAAGTTAAAAATCTACCCAAAATAGATATTGCGTTAATTTCGCATTTACATCCAGATCATCTTTCGCTTGGCTCGCTTGAAATGATAGAAGATAAAATAAGTGAATTAATTGTTCCAGAAGGAGGCTTGCTCTATATCCCAAATTTTAATTTTGAATCAAATGATTTAAAGTTGTTGAATACTGTTGAAATTGATGGA
>JAQICK010000338.1 GCA_027858595.1 Melioribacteraceae bacterium | reverse complement strand
TATATTGATTATTAATAATTATTGAAGTTAAAAATGAAAAAATATTTTTTATTGTTATCATTTATTCCTTTTATTAGTTGTTTTATACAGAAATGTAAATGGCATATTCTGTTTTAATTTGGAGGCTACATGATTAAATCGAAAAAACTTTTCGAGGCTACACATATTTCATCTATTCAAGAATTGCTTCTTGAATCGGCTAAAAAATATTCGGATAAACTTGCAATGGAGGATCTAACTGAAACTCCAATTGGCAAAGTAAATTATAATGAGCTTTTAAGCAATGTTCTAAAATTTGGAGGGGCTCTTCAAAAATTGGGCATTGAAGAACGATCTCACATTGCTATTATTGGAGAGAACAGAGTTCAATGGGCAATATCATATTTTACATGTATGCTCTTTAATTATGTAGCCGTTCCTATCGATAGAAATTTAACGCAGAATGAAATCTTTAATGTTATTCACGAATCTGACTCTACTGCAATTGTTTTTTCTAGCAATTACTCCGAAATATTTGATGAAAGTCATACATCTCTTAAAAAATTAAAAAGCTACATATGTATGGATGAAGGAAAGTTAGAAAGGCAATTTCTAAATATGAAAAGTATGATTAATGAAAGTAGCGAAATAGAAGTTGCTAGTTTGCCTAAAATTAATCCAAACGAATTAGCAGAAATTATTTTTACATCAGGTTCACTTGGAAGAGCAAAAGGTGTAATGCTTAGTCAGGGTAATCTTGCTAAAAACATTTTTGCTATGACTAGTATGTTGCAGATATATCCTGAAGATAGATTTTTATCAGTTCTACCAATGCACCACACTTATGAGTGCACTTGCGGAATTCTTACTCCCATATATTCTGGATCATCAATATATTTTGCTAGAAGTTTAAAAACGGTTGTTGATGATTTACAAAAAGTGAGTGCAACAATGTTGCTTGCTGTTCCATTGCTGTTTGATAAAATGTACAAAAAAATTACTAAGTCTATTTCTGAAGACAAAATGAAATCAATGATAGTTCCCAAGTTAGTAGGGCTTTCAAATATTGCTGAAAAAATGGGTGCTAAAGATTTAAAGAAAAAATTGTTTTCTGAGCTTCATGAAAAATTTGGAGGAAGCATACGGATCTTTATTGCAGGGGGTGCAGCACCAGATCCTATGGTAGCAAAGGGGTTACGTGGTTTAGGATTTAATTTCATTCAAGGTTATGGGCTCACAGAAACTTCTCCAATATTAGCACTAAATAAATTGGAGAATTTCAAAGATTACGCAGCTGGATTACCAATGCCTAACGCAGAGATTAAAATAGATTCTCCAGATGAGAATGGAGTTGGAGAAATATTTGCAAAAGGGTCAAGTGTAATGCTAGGCTACTACAAAAATGAAAAAGCCACTAATGAAACATTTCAAGATGATTGGTTTAAGACTGGCGATTTGGGGTCGCTTGATAAAGACGGATTTGTAATTATTTCTGGTAGAAAGAAAAATGTGATTATTTCAAAATCTGGTAAAAATGTTTTTCCAGAGGAGATAGAAGATTTTTTAAACAGAAGTCAGTTTATATTAGAATCAATAGTATATGGAAAGGCTGATGTAAAACAAGATGAAATAATTGCTGTTAAAATTGTACCTGATGCCGAAGCGTTTATTGAGTTATCTGAGAGAGACAATATTCCAATTGATGATAAACTTATTAGAGAAAGAATTGCAATTGAAATTGAGAAAACTAATAAGCAACTCCCATCATTTAAGCGAATTTTAGATTTTGATATAAGAGAGAGCGAATTTGAAAAAACAACGACACAAAAAATTAAGAGATATTCAAATAATAATTAATAAATAGAAAATTACTCTTGATGTAAATTAAAAAGGTTACTATATTTGGAGTTCAATTTTGTTCTAATTGATATTTAATGCGAGAGTAGCTCAGCTGGTAGAGCACTACCTTGCCAAGGTAGCTGTCGCGGGTCCGAGTCCCGTCTCTCGCTCAACAAAATCCACCTGCGTGGATTTTGTTTTTTATGGCGACGTGGCTTCACCCGACTTAGTCGGGCAAGAGTGGCTATGGATTTATATGGAAAACAATTACGTATATGTTTAATAAGTTCTAAAGACAAAAAGAGATATATTGGTTTAACAAATAATCTTGAGCGTAGAATTAAAGAACATAATTGTGGAAAGGTTAAATCTACAAAGCATAGAGTACCGTTTGAGCTTGTATATTTTGAAAATTTTGAATCTAGAAATGAAGCAGCATTAAGAGAAAAATTTTTCAAGTCAGGAAAAGGAAGAGAGTTCTTGAAAAAGATTAGAAAATAATGGCGACGTGGCCAAGTGGCTTAAGGCGCGGGTCTGCAAAACCTGTATTCATCGGTTCGAATCCGATCGTCGCCTCAAACGAGTGTGATTACCTAGTGTAGTTACACTTTTTTGCCTTTAAAGATATCCCATTATTCTAGAATATATTCCAGATTACTAAATATAGTAGCTGAATAGTCTTCACTTTATGACAACTCTATTCTTAATTATTTAATCATCATTTTTTCAATGAACTTATAGTATTTTGTTGTAAAAATTAGTAGTTAAAGTTCTTAGATAATGTAATATTCTACGAAGTCAAGAGTTAATAGGGGATTGAAGACTTTCTTAAGAAAAATGAGTGAAAATTATTTTTTTGTTTTAAGCACACACTGATAGGAGAATATTTCTAATTTTAAACGCTCAACGTACGCTACAATCGGTTCAAATATCTCACTAAATTTTTTTTAAAAATTAAAAAGTACATTTTTAA
>JAQICK010000302.1 GCA_027858595.1 Melioribacteraceae bacterium | reverse complement strand
CTTTGTATTAGTCTAAATCAATTATAATAAATCAAACACATTTTTTAATTTAATTTTAATCTCACTTGCAATTTCATTAATATCTGGATTTCCCACTAGATTCATAGCAATTGATGGATCTATAACAGTAAACTCAATGCCATTCTCCTTTTGTTGCATTATTATATTACAAGGTAACATAACTCCAATCTTATCATCTATATCAATAGCTTTTTTTGCAAATGGTGGATTGCAAGCACCTACTATTTTGTATGGTCTGTAGTCAATTCCTAATTTATTTTTAAATGCATTGCTAACATCAAATTCGGTTACTATACCAAAGCCTTCAGTTTGTAAAGCAGAGGTAACATTCTTATATGCTTCATCCATTGTTATATCTAATGTTTTTGAAAAATAGTATGACATTTATACCTCCAAAGATTATTTAATATTTTTATTTATTCATTATAATATTTTATATTTAACTTCCCAAGTCATCAATTTGACTTGGGAATAAAAAACAATTTAAAGTTTCTTTATCTTCGTGTATATGAGTAATTAATAGTTTGTTAAATTGTAACTTCTTTTAATTTCATACCACATTTCGAACAATCACCAGGTTTATCACTTGCTGGTTCACACTTCATTGGGCATTCGTAAACAATGCCATCATTGTTTATGTCAATGCTTTTGGAAATAGATTGATTTCCCATTTTTTGTTTCATATGATTATTTTTTTTTATCATTTCATTTTTCTTATCCATTCCTTCTTTATCACCACAACAGCTCTTTTCATTTCCTTCACATTTCACAGCTTTTGTTGTGTTTGTTACTGAAACTTCCTTTAGCTTCATTCCACATTTTGAACATTCACCTGCTTCGTCACTTGCTTCACATTTCATTGGACATTGATAAATAACTCCATCATTATTTTTGTCTATTTTTTTCATGTCCATTTTTTGTGTTTTACTATCGCCTTTATGCATATTACCCATATTATGTTGTTGGGCTGATAAGACCATAGCTGACAAAAATGTAAGAGCCATAGCAAGTGTTGTTATTTTGACTACGTTTTTCATCTTGTTTCTCCTATTATTTTATATTTGTGGAAATATATATTTCCGTTAATTTGTACTAACTTCTAACTTCTAACTTCTTGAATAACCGTTACACCCAATTCCTTTTTCATTTCTCTCCTCTTCCAGATATAATATATTGCTGGGTAAACAGTTAATTCCATTAAAAAGCTTGTAATAATTCCTCCAACCATTGGTGCGGCAATTCTTTTCATTACATCAGAACCGATTCCAGTTCCAATAATTATTGGGAATAATCCTAACATTGTTGTAAGAACTGTCATCATTTTGGGTCTGATTCTTTTTACTGCCCCTTCAAATATTGCTTCACGTAAATCTGCAAATGAATTAAGGATTCCATTTTTTTTGAATTTTTCATAAGCTAGATCTAGGTAAAGAAGCATTATTACTCCCGTCTCTGCATCAACTCCAAGAAGTGCAATTATACCGACCCATACTGCAACGCTCATGTTAAATCCAGCCAAATACAAAAACCAAATTGCACCAACTAGAGAGAACGGCATTGCAAGCAGCACTATTCCAGTTTTTGTCCACGATTTTGTATTAATATATAGCAGCATTATTACAATCAACAAAGTAATTGGAATTACCATTGCAAGTTTTTCGCTTGAACGTTCCATATATTCATATTGTCCACTCCAGATTATTGAGTAACCAGTTGGTATTTCAACTTCTCTTGAAATTATCCCTTTCGCATTTTCAACATAAGTTCCAACATCAATATCTTCAATGTCAATGTAAACCCAGGCATTTGGTCTTGCATTTTCAGACTTAATCATGGGTGGACCTTTCTTGATTTCAAGATCTGCCACATCAGAAAGCAAGACGTTACCTCCATTTGGTATAGGAATACGAACTCTTTTAAGATCTTCAATGTTACTACGATAATCTCTTTGATATCTTAAATTAACTGAATAGCGTTCCAGACCTTCAACAGTTTTAGTTATATTCATTCCACCTATTGCCGACATAATAATATCTTGAACATCATTAATTGTTAATCCATAGCGAGCAATAGCTTCACGGTTAATATTAAAGTCTAGATAGTTACCTCCAACAGAGCGTTCCGCATAGGCAGAGCGTGTTCCCTTAATTGTTTTAGCTACTTGTTCAATTTCTTTACCAATCTTCTGCAATACTTCTAAATCTGGACCACCAATTTTTATTCCAACAGGCGTTTTAATTCCCGTTGCAAGCATATCAATACGAGTTTTAATTGGCATTGTCCAAGCGTTTGTTAATCCAGGAATTTGAATTGCAGAATTCATTTCCTCTATCAATGATTCTGGTGTTACTCCTGGGCGCCATTCCTCCTGGGGCTTTAACTGAATTGTAGTTTCAATCATTGAAAGGGGAGCGGGATCAGTTGCAGTTTCGGCGCGACCAATTTTGCCAAATACAGATTTAACTTCTGGAAAAGTTTTAATAATCCTATCTGTTTGCTGAAGTATTTCCTTTGCTTTGGTTATTGATATCCCAGGAAGGGTAGTTGGCATATAAAGTAAATCACCTTCATATAATGGAGGCATAAACTCAGAACCAAGTTTTGAATAAGGAATGATTGTAATAGCAACCAAAATAGCAGCTGTAGCAATAACAGCCCATCTTTTTTTCATAACAAAATCAACAATAGGATGATAAATTTTTGCAAGAAATTTTGTTAAAGGATTATCTTCTTCCGCACGCATTTTACCACGCACAAAATAACCAAGAAGCACAGGCACTATTGTTACAGCAAGTATTGCAGCGGCTCCCATCGAATAGGTCTTCGTAAATGCAAGTGGCTTAAATAATCTACCTTCTTGTTGCTCCAATGTAAACACTGGCAAAAAGGAAACTGAAATTATAAGAAGTGAATAAAATATTGAAGGACCCACTTCTTTTGCAGATGCAAGAATTAGTGTCCAATGTGGACGTTGCTGTTCTAATGGCAATTTTTGCTCATGCGCTAAATGAGTGTGGGAATTTTCTACCATCACAATTGCGGCATCCACCATAGCTCCAATTGCAATTGCGATTCCTCCAAGCGACATTATGTTAGCATTTATTCCTTGATAATACATTACAATATACGCAGCAAGTACTGCGGTTGGTAAAGTAATAATTGCAACAAGCGAGCTACGAAAATGCATCAAAAATATTATGATTATTAGTGATACAATTATGCTTTCCTCAATTAATGTCCATTTTAAATTATCAATAGCAGAGTTAATTAAATCCGACCTATCATAAGCCGTAATTATTTGAACATCTTCAGGAAGGGAAGATTTTAGTTCTTCCAACCTTTCCTTTGCTCGGTTAATCACATCCAGTGCATTTTCACCATACCGCATAACAATAATGCCGCCAACCGTTTCTCCTTCACCATTCCAATCTGCAGCTCCTCTACGCAATTCTGGACCAATATCAATTGATGCAACATTTTCCAAATAAATTGGTGTTCCAGTTTTGGCATTATAGCCGATAGCAATTTTTCTTAAATCTTCTTTGTTTTTAATATACCCAAGACCGCGAACCATAAATTCCATTTCACTAATCTCTAGTAATCGACCACCAACATCATTATTGCTTTCCTTTATAGCCATTTTAACTTTGCTTAATGGAATTCCAAACGATGCCAATTTATTTGGGTCAACATTCACTTGATATTGTTTTACATAGCCACCGATACTGGCTACTTCTGAAACTCCTGGAAGCGCAGAAAGCTCATATCTTAAAAACCAATCTTGAATAGAGCGTAATTCTTGCAAATCTCGTTTATCCGACTTTAGCACATATTGATAAACCCATCCTAGTCCTGTAGCATCTGGGCCAAGTGTTGGCGTCACGCCTGCTGGCATATCTTTTTGAAGTGAACTTAGATATTCAAGTACACGACTTCGAGCCCAGTAAATATCAGTACCATCCTCAAATATTATGTATACCATTGAAAAACCAAAGAAGGAATATCCACGTACGGTTTGAGCAAACGGAACAGAGAGCATCTTTGTCGTCATGGGATAAGTGACTTGTTCCTCAACAATTTGCGGACCCTGTCCTGCATAGTCTGTGTATATAATTACTTGCACATCACTTAAATCTGGCTGAGCATCAAGTGGAATATTTTTAAGTGCATATAACCCACCTGCTATCATTGCTAGAGTAAGAATAATAACCATAAACTTATTATTAATTGACCACTCAATTATCCTTGCAATTAAGCCATCTTTTTGATTATCTGTTGTTACCATTTTAATTCTCCAAAGATTGGAACGCTGATCTTTATAATACTTATGATTCTAGCTGATTGTTTTATCTTAAAAATCATAGCAATCATAAAAATCTGTGTTCCTATTTATATTCAAATCCATTCATTTTTAAATTCATTTTTGCTTCGTCAATTGTTACTTCTTTCAGAAACATTCCACATAGTGGGCATCTACCTTCAGAATCTGAAATTACATTCCAGTCCATGGGATCTTGAAAAACTTTTCCATCACCATTTTTATCAATTGATTCTACATCAATAATTCCAGTATGAACGATTGAAGATTCATGATTGTGTTCTTCGGTGGTTACTTTCTCTTTTGAATTAGAGGTCATATCTTTCTTTTCCTCAGAATCGGTATTCATGTTTTTCATCTCATCGTCACTCATCACTTCTTTTTTCACTTTACTCGATTTATCAGAAGTAAATAATTTAACAGCAGAACGAAGATTACTTTCGGAATCAATCATAAATTGACCGGAACTGACAAATACATCATTTAGTTTTAAGCCAGAAAGAATTTGATAGTAACCTTCTGAATATAATCCAAGCTTTACATCAACTGGTTTAAATTTCCCTTCACCAAGCGAAAGGATAACAATATTATTTTTCCCACTTCGTAAAATGGCAGTTTCTGATACTACCAATACTTCGCCTAGATTATTTCCCTTAATAGTAACATTACCAAACATTGATGGTTTTAACTCATGATTATTATTTGTTAAGTCAATTCTAACAGTTGCCGTTCTACTTGTTGGATTAATAGTTGGATAAATAAATGATATTTTGCCTTTATATGTTTTTCCAGCATTGTAGCTAAAATTAGCTTCGGCTTGAGATCCAATACTAACTTTACCAAGGTCACTTTCATATATGTCTGCTTTTAACCACAGAGTTGATAAGTCTGCCATCTTTATTATTTCCATGCCAGCTTTTACCATTTCACCTTCTATCACATTTTTTGAAAGCACTGTTCCACTAAAAGGTGCATATAAAGTCATATATTTATTTGTCTCTTTGGTTTTAATTATTTTGTCTATATCCTCATTGCTGATATCAAATAGTTCCAATTTTCTTTTTGCATTTGAAATCATTTCACCCTTTGATGAACCATTTATTGCTGATTCGTAATTTACTGCCGTAAGTAATTCTTGTTGTGCCGCCACGAGTTTAGGAGAATAAATATCAACAAGCTTTTGACCTTTACTAACTTTTTGTCCAACAAAGTTTATGTATAGTTTTTCAATCCAGCCATCAAATTTGGTTGAAAGGGCAAACTCTTTCCTTTCGTCCGTTTGTAGATTTCCGTTAGTGTAAATAACAGATGATAAGTTTTTACTTTTAACAAATTCCATCTTTACATTCATGCTTTGTAGAACAGATCCATCCACAGTAACAACACCAGATGCACCGCCTTCATCTTCATAAACTGGAACTAAATCCATCCCCATTTGCGATTTGCCAGGTTCATCATAAACTTCATTTGGGTTCATTGGTGCACGGTAGTATATAATTTTTCTATCTTTGGAATCAATTGGTACATTCTTTTTTGAACCTTTAATTTTCGTTAAATTCATTCCGCAAATGGGGCAAGTGCCAGGTTCACTTTCTATAATATTTGGATGCATACCACATGTGTAAAGGGTTTCTGCTTCATGATTATCAATAGAAGTCGAACTATTTATAGATGCTATGTAATATCCACCAACTCCAAGTGTAATCCCCACAACAAGGATAAGGGTGTATGTTAATATTTTACTTTTCATTTTGATTCTCCATTATCTTTTGCAACATTCCCACTAATCTCTTTTCCGATTAAAAATTCAAGTGTTACAACATTTTTTGCATATTCAGTTTTAATTTTTAATAAATCAGTTTTAATTTTTAGAATATCATTTTCAGTGTTTATCACATTTACAAAATCAATTCTTCCAACTTGATAATCAGCAAGTGAAGCTTGGAATGCTTGTTCCGCTTGAGGAAGCAAGGTCCCAGAAATTAATTTATTGCGAATTTGCAATTCATTTAACTTAGATGAAATATTGCCGAATGATTGATTCAATGTCTGGACTGAAGAACTATATTGCTCTCTGTATAAAGATTGTAAATATTGAGCTTCTTCAACTTGTGCAGAGTATTTGCCACCATAATTAAGAGGTAGTGAGATTCCAACAATTACAGAGAAAAAATCATTCCAGTTTTGTCCGGACACTGAGGAATGCTCTCTTAGCATATATTGCATTCCAACTTGAAAATTTGGATAGTAGGAATATTCAGCTGAGCGTTCCATCAATTTTGATTTTTGTTCTGCTATTTGAATCCCTTTTAAAAATGGGCGATACAAGTTCGCAACTTCAATTAGAGATTTAGAAGAAAATTTATTTTCTCCGACAGATGCAATTTCATCAGTAGTAATTGGAGAATTATCATCCCTCAATAGAAGTGCATTTAATTCAGAAACAATTCCATTCTCTTTTCCATCCAACGCTACAATTCTATCATCTTCTCTTGTTATTTGTACCTCAACTTGAATAATATTTTGCAAGCTTGCTCCAGAGACTTCATATTTCCTTTTTACAACTTCAGAAATTTGTTT
>JAQICK010000264.1 GCA_027858595.1 Melioribacteraceae bacterium | reverse complement strand
AAACTATAAAGGAAGAATTTACAGAAGAAAAACAAATAAGTTTTACTAATTTTAGAGAAGCAAAAATAGTAATCTCACAAATAGTAAAATTCTATAATGATGAAAGACCTCATAGAACTTTAGAGTTTTATACTCCGAGTATAGCTTATGTGATGAATAAAGAACTTAAAAGAAAATGGAAGAACTATTACAAAAAACATGAAACGATTACAGAATAAATAAAGTATCTTCGATACTTTATTTATTCATTTTCTTAAAAGTAGGAGTCAACCTATTTCAGGACGCTGCAATAGAAGGGGATTTACCTTTGGTGAGATTCGGTTCTCAATCGCTATAAAACAAGCTCATTTCTAAATGGCATTGAAACAATACTGAGAAAATAGAAGAGCATTGTTTTTAGCCATAAATATAACTCAACCATTATTTCTAAAAATTTTCAAATTTATTTCCTTTAACAAATCAATTATATAAGTTAGTGTTTCCTCTGGGCTTCTGAAACTGTTCTTCATTTCTATTTTCATCACTTTGTTTGTTTGCTTAAAATGAATTTGGTTTGAATATTTTGCAACAATTAATTCCATAAAATTTTGAAATTTCGTTTGATAAAACTCATCTTCATCCGCTTTTGGAAGAATAACGGAAATTCTATCGCGTAATATTACAACTCTTTCCATTAAAGTAACCGATGCATAATATCTTAATATTGCTGCAAAAATTAGTCGTTCAATTATTAACGGAATTTTCCCAAACCTATCTATTAAATCCTCTTTTATCTCTTCAATTTCTTCAATTTTAACAATTGAAAATAACGCAGTGTAATAGCTCAATCTATCCGACTGATCTGGCATATATGTTTTAGGAATTCCTAGCTCAAAATAAGTGTCAATGGTTGGTTCTGAGCGATCCAGCATTTTTGGCAAATCCTTAAACTCCTCTTTAAATTCTCCTTGTTTCAATTCATCAACTGCTTCATCTAATAATTTCACATACATATCAAACCCAACAGTATCAACGGTTCCACTCTGTTCTGTGCCCAGTAAATTACCAGCACCGCGTATTTCTAAATCTCTCATCGAAAGATTAAACCCGCCACCAATATCACTATATTCCTCAATTGCTTGCAAACGTCTAACAGCTTTTTTCGAAACAGTATTTAAAGAAGGAACAAGCAGATATGCATACGCCTGTCTGTTGGAGCGTCCTACACGACCACGAAGTTGATGAAGTTCTGCAAGTCCAAATCTATCTGCACGGTTTATTATAATTGTATTCACGTTAGGAATATCAATTCCCGACTCAATAATTTTGGTTGCAATGAGCATATCGTATTCATTGTTCATAAAATCATAAATTACTTTTTCAAGTTGTGCTGGTTTCATTTGTCCGTGTGCAACAGCAATTTTTAATTCTGGAATGTGATGCTGAACATACGCTGCAATTTTATCTATCGACTGCACACGATCGTGAATAAAATAAATTTGTCCGCCTCTATTAAGTTCTTTGCGAACATAATCTCTGACTTTTACAATATCAAATTTTTGTACCGATGTATAAATCGACTGTCGATTCAACGGAGGTGTTGAAATTATGGATAAATCCCTTGCACCGAGTAACGATAAATTTAATGTTCGTGGAATAGGAGTTGCAGTTAAAGTTAATGTGTCAACATTAGCTTTCAGAGAACGGAGTTTTTCCTTTGCCATTACTCCAAATCGGTGCTCTTCATCAATAATTAGTAAACCCAAATTCTTAAACTTTATATCTTTCGAAAGCAAACGGTGAGTCCCAATAATGATGTCTATTTCGCCTTTTGCAAGTTTCAACAAAACTTCCTTTTGCACAGATTGTTTTACGAATCTTGATAAAACCCCTACTCTTACAGGGAATTGGCTTATTCTATCTTTGAAAGTGTTAAAATGTTGCTCTGCTAATATAGTTGTGGGAACAAGAATCCCGACTTGCTTACTATCGTTTACAGCTTTAAAAGCTGCACGGACAGCAATTTCCGTTTTGCCAAATCCAACATCTCCACAAACAAGCCTATCCATAGGGTTTTCACCCTGCATATCAACTTTAACCTGCTCTGTTACAGAAGATTGATCGGGTGTGTCTTCATATTGGAATGAAGCCTCAAGTTCTTTTTGGAAAATAGTATCAGGGCTATATTGAAATCCTGGAGTAGATTTTCTTTGAGCGTAAAGAATTATTAAATCCCTTGCCGCTTCTTTAATTTTACTTTTAACTTTCTTCTTAGTATTCTTCCATTCGTTGCTACCTAGTGTTGATAGTCGTGGTTGTGCGTCTTCGTTTGAGGAAAATCTTTTAATTAATGAAAGATAATTTAGATTAACATAAACAACATCGTTATTTGCAAAAATTAATTTTATAGATTCTTGCTCAATCAAACCAATTTTAATTGTTTCAAGTCCAGTGTATTTACCAATTCCAAATTTTTCGTGAACAACATAATCACCACGTTTAATTGAAGCAAAATCTTTTACTTTCGATTTTTTATATTTCGATTTGTTGGTAACCTTTGTTCTATACGGTTTGTTGAATAGCTGATAGTCAGTAAGGACAATTAGTTTGTCCTCTTTTGCAATAAACCCAGACTTAATTGGAAGGTCTATTATTTTGATTGTGCCAGAGTCTAATAAATTTCCAACATCATTTTGAAAATCAAATAGTAAATCCAAAAGTCTCTTGCTTTGGAATTCGTTTTCAGTTGTAATAATTATCTGGAATTCATTCTTGGCATATTCTGTTAGCAGATTAAATAGCAACTTGAAGTTTGAATTTATTATTGGGGCTTCGGCAATGGGAATATTATAGCGTTCTTCATCACCAATTTCTTGCTCAACAATCCACTTAACATTTTTAGAAAAAAGGTCACTAAGAGTGTATGTTGGAATGTCTTGTTTTTCTTCAAGTTTTTCAGAAACCTCAACTTCTAGTTCATCATCAAAAATTTCTTCTTTAAGGTCTTTATCAAGTTCTCTATCATCAATAGGTTCTGTTAGAACTTCTTCAACCGTGTTTTCGAAAAGTGCATCTAAATTTGCTTGCGTAGCAAAAACAAATGCATCTTCTAAATAATCAAAAATATCAGCCGATTGAATATTTTCTGTTGACGCAATTTTAGGAGCCAAAGTTACTTGGTCAGTTTTATTGGATGAACGCTGACTTTCAAAATCAAAATACCTTATCGATTCAAGAAAATCTCCATCAAACTCAATACGGCAAGGATGCCTTTCACTGAATGACCAAAAGTCAATAATAGAGCCTCTAATTGAAAACTCACCAGGATTCCCAATAAATTTTTCACGCGAATAATCAAGCATATCTACATACTCAATCAAATCATCGTAGGTAATATCGCTCTCTAGTGAAATTAAGGTTGTACTTTTCTCAAGTGATTTTTTAGGGGGAACTATCGAATTTAATATTCTATAAGTGGTTATAAGAATAAATTCGTCTTTTTGATTTAGTGATGTTATTTTCTCTTGTAATGCATCATTTGAAAATTCATCAATTACAATGATTTTTTTTTCAAAACCTAAAATTGAAAGCTCAACTTTAAACTCATCAACTTCATTTCTGTTTGGCAATAGAATTACAACTCTTTTCTTTTTGCTGAAAGTTGTTGATAGAAGTAATGCTTTTATCGAACCAGCTAGTTTTGATATACGTATTGGAGAGTTTTTTTGAAAAACATTATTCAGATCTGTAATTGAATTAAGCTTTTTAAATTTATCTAGTAATATGTTTTTCATTTAGTTTTTTTTTTTAAAAAATAATAGCACGCGGATAACGTAGATAGATTTATCACAAGATGTTATGTTCGTCTATCTGAAAAATTCTTTCTACTACGATAGATAGTCTGTTTTTCTTAAGCCATTTTATTTAAAACAGCAAAAACTTCCTCAACAAAAATTGGGAAGTAGTGTGTAAAGATACTGAAGTTGGGTGTTAGAAAAAAACAAATCAAATTTACAAGTTTTAATAGAATGCAATTAATGTTATTTTTATAAATCGTAAATTCTAACTTAGGAATGACTCAATGGCATATTTAAAGCCTTCCAGACATAAAAAACTTTTACCAGATGACTTGAAATATATTTTCAATCCAGAAGTTACAAATAGTAAATTGACCAACGAGGAAAAAACGATTTTATCTGTTATTGGTCAAGAGAGAGCAATAAAGGCTCTCCGTTTAGGGGTAGAACTTCGTAAGCAAGGATATAACATTTTTATAACTGGTTTATCTGGAACGGGAAAAACTTCTACAGTTAAAAAAATGCTAAAGACCCTGCAACCAGATTGTTCTGCAATGAACGATTATGCCTACGTTAATAATTTTGAGGATGATGATAAACCTCTTCTGTTAAAATTTAAGTCTGGACAAGCATCGAAATTTAAAAAGGATATGCTTCGAAGCATTCTCTTTATCCAAGAAAATATTGGAAAAGTTTTAGAGTCAGAACCAGTTGCAAAGAACAAACAAAAACTTTACTCAAAATTTGAAATGGAAAAAGGCGTTTTATTATCGCCATTTGAGAAAAAACTAAAAAAAGAAAGCTTAACATTGGGGCAAGTTAAAGAGGGTGAAAATCTTCGAATGGATATGTTGGCTGTAATTGATAACAAATTCTACCCGCCTTCATCGCTTGGTGAACTCATTGAAGAAAAGATTATTACAGAAAGAAAAGCAAAAGCAATTTTTAAGAAGTACCAAAATAATCAGGCAGAATTTAATAAAATATTTAAGGAAGTATATAAGTTAGGAAATAAACTTAAGGATGATTTAGAAAACCTAGAGCAGGACTCGGTTAAGCAAATAATTACTATTGCATTAGAAGAGTTAAAGTCTAAATACCGTGTTACTGGACTTAGTAAATACTTGAAAATGGTAGAGACCGATATAGCAACGAATATAGGTTTTTTTAAGAAAGGAACAATCGGTGATAATGCGGCTGAGAGTGAAGTTGAATATGATTATTTAAGAAATTATGAAGTAAATATTATTCGTGATAGTTCGAAGCTAAAGGAATGTCCTGTAATTGTTGAAACCTCACCGACTTATCAGAATATATTTGGTGCCATTGAAAAGTATAGCGATGGAGAAGGCGGTTGGTTTACCGATTTTACTGGCATTAAAGCTGGAGCTTTACTTTGTGCAAATGGTGGATATTTAATATTAAATGCTGCAGATGCTTTTTCCGAACCTGGTGTTTGGAAATCACTCAAACGTGCTCTCTACTACGGTTCAATGGAAATTCAAGATAAGCACAGTTCTTTTCAAGCTTCACCAAGTGTAATGAAACCAACCCCAATTGAAATTAAAACAAAAATAATTCTTATTGGAAGTGCCTATACATACTCGATGCTTTCAGCTTACGAAGATGATTTTAATAAAATATTTAAAATAAAAGCAGAGTTTGATTCTGAAATGAAACGCACAGATATTGGCGTTCCGCAATATATTGAAGTTTTGAAAAATCTGATTAAAGAAGAAAAATTAAAAGAGTTTGATTCAACAGCTATAGCAAAAATATTAGAGTACTCTGCACGATATGTAGATTCCAAGAACAAATTAACTACAAGATTTTCGTATATAGTTGATTTAGCTAGAGAAGCCGATTTTTGGGCATCGGATGTTGGTGCAAAAGAAGTTACATCGTATCATGTGCTACAGGCATACAATTCTGCTCGTGAAAGACATGGACTTTATGAAACGAAGGTAGATGAAATGTTCGAAGACGGAACAATGATGATTGACACATCAGGCAGTCGTGTTGGGCAAATAAACGGTCTTGCAGTTTACGGTGGCGATCGATATTCCTTCGGTAAACCAACACGTATTACGGCAACCGTTGCCTTGGGCAATGGCACAATTGTAAATGTTGAACGAGAAGCCGGGCTTAGTGGAAGTACTCACAACAAGGGAGTTCTTGTAATTACAGGGTATCTTAAAGAAAAGTTTGGAAAGAATATTCCTCTTTCGTTCAATGCTAGCTTGGTTTTTGAACAAGGTTACGGAATGGTTGATGGCGATAGTGCATCAATAACTGAAATTGCAGCACTTCTTTCTTCAATGACTGAAATTCCAATTAAACAAAATTTTGCAATTACAGGGTCAGTAAATCAGAAAGGTGATATCCAACCTATTGGCGGTGTTAATGATAAAGTTGAAGGTTTTTTTGATTTATGTAAATCACGTGGTTTATCAGGAAAAGAGGGGGTTATAATCCCTATTCAAAATGTTCAAGATTTAATGTTGAAAGATGAAGTTGTAGAAGCAGTTAAGGATAATAAATTTTCTATTTATGCCGTTTCTCAAGTTGAAGACGCTCTTGAATTACTAATGGGAGTTAAAGCAGGTAAAATATTAGCTAGTGGGCATTATCAAGCAAATACAATCTTTTGCGAAGTTGAAAAACGATTAAGAGAGATGAGAAGAAAGGTTCTTCCTAATCGACAGCAAAAAATTGTAGAACCAGCTAAGAAAACAAAAAATATTAAAAGTAAAAAATAGGTTTGGAAAAAATGGCGATTAAAAGAACAAAAGCAAAAATATTAGCAACACTAGGGCCTGCAACAGATAGTGAAGAAAGGATACTTAAGCTTGTGGATGCTGGAGTAAATGGATTTAGACTTAATTTTTCGCACGGCGATAAGGAATATTTCGATAATCTTTTTGGAATTATTAATCGCGTGTGTGAAACAAGAAAAATGCCAATTCCAATTATTCAGGACTTGCAAGGTCCAAAAATAAGAATTGGTAAATTGAAAAAAGATGTTGTTAAAATTAAATCTGGCAAAAGCATTGAAATTACAATTGATAAACTTGAAGGTGATGAAAATATTATTTCAGCCTCATATCAGTCATTAGTAAAAGATGCACAAATTGGTGAAACAATTTTAATTGATGATGGCTTGATAAAATTAGAAGTTACTGAAAAGAAAGATCGCTCTCTAATATGTAAAATAATAGAAGGCGGTAAACTTAAACCCAAAAAGGGAATGAACTTACCTGGAATGAAGTTAAGCACACCAGCATTAACTGAGCAAGACAAGGCTAATCTTGAATTTGCATTGCAATACCGTATTGATTATATAGCCCTTTCATTTGTTCGTTCTGCAAAAGATATTGTACAGCTTAAAAACTGGCTTAAAGAAAGAGGGTACGAAAAACCAATTATCGCAAAAATTGAAAAACCTGAAGCAGTAGAAAATTTTGAAGAAATATTAAAAGTGGCTGATGTAATAATGGTAGCACGTGGTGATTTAGGTGTTGAAATAGAGCCACAACTTGTTCCAGCAATTCAAAAGAAAATTATACGGCGTTGTAACCAGGTTGGAAAGCTTGTAATTACTGCAACACAAATGTTAGAATCTATGATTTCAAATCCCATTCCAACTAGAGCCGAAGCCTCAGATGTTGCTAATGCTGTACTTGATGGAACTGACGTTGTTATGCTCAGTGGTGAAACGGCAGCAGGAGATTACCCAATTAAAACTGTTGAAATGATGAGGGAAATATTAATCTCTATTCAATCTCAAAGACCGTTTCTACCTAAAGTAAATTGGGAAATGCCAAGTGACAAAATTGAAAATATTTTTGATGCTACAGCAAAGGGCTTTGTCCAAATTTCCGACCAGATAAAAGCTGATGCAATGGTTGTGTTTACTCATAAGGGACGACAAGCAATGCGAATGTCCAAGTACAATCCTGATGCAGACATATATGCTTTCTCAGATAATTTTGAAGTGTTGAATGCATTAAACCTTCATAAATCACTAACTCCTCTTTACTTAAAGAATATTAATGATGAAAATTATTATATGAATAGATCAGTTGAAATATTAAAAGAGAAAAATTTTGTCTGTGATGGAGACTTATTAGTTTTTGCTGCTGGTGCTCCCTTGGCAGAAGTTGAAAGAAAAAGTTGGGTTAGGTTTAAAGTGGTTTAAAAAGAAGAGAATCGCAAAGTCGCAGAGACGCAAAGGAAAGAATTGAATTAATAAAAATCTGCCATTTCTAAATGAGCTTGTCATTTCGAACGAATGTGAGAAATCCCTCAAAAGCAAAAAGATTTCGCACCCGATAAACAGATTCGAAATGACAATATGAATCTTTCTTTTGCATTAAGTTTAATATTCTTTGCGACTCTGTGCCTTTGCGGTTAAAGGATAAACATGAATCAAAAAGCTAAATGGTGGAATACAGAAACGAGTGGTAATATTAAATGCACGCTCTGTCCACGGTATTGCGTTCTTGCCGAAGGACAAAAAGGATTCTGTTTCATCCGTGGGAATATCGAGGGAATCCTTTATTCTACTGCTTATGGGAGACCAACGGGATTTGCAATTGATCCTATTGAAAAGAAACCTCTCAACCACTTTTATCCAGGAACAGACATTTTAAGTTTTGGAACCGCTGGTTGCAATCTTGGATGTAAGTTCTGTCAAAACTGGACAATGAGTAAATCGAAATTGGATGAAATAAATTCTGTTTCTGCTACTCCAGAAGATGTTATTGCACTTGCTAAAAAGCACAAACTTAAATCAATTGCGTACACTTACAATGACCCGACTATTATTGGGGAATATGTAATTGACATATCAAAACTTGCAATGGAAGAGGGAATTAAATCAGTTATGGTAACTGCTGGTTACATCGACAGTAATGCTCGCAAGGATGTTTACAAACATATCGATGCAGCAAACGTAGATTTAAAAGCATTCACAGAAGATTTTTATAAAAATTTAACTTCATCAAAACTAGCCCCAGTATTAGACACAATTAAATGGCTGGAAAATGAAACCGATATTTGGATTGAGCTCACGACATTATTAATTCCAAATGAAAATGATTCAGATGATGAAATAAAAAAAATGTCCGAATGGATTCTGGAAAATATTGGTGATGAAGTGCCACATCATTTTACTGCTTTTCACCCAACGTTTAAAATGCAAAATCATCAACAAACTCCTTTAGCAACCGTTGATAGAGCTAGACAAATTGCAATGAGTGCTGGATTGAAATTTGTCTATACTGGCAATGTTCATAATCCCAAAGCAGAAACAACATACTGCCCAAATTGCCAAACCCCTTTGATAGAAAGGGATTGGCACAATGTTAATACTAACAAAATAGTAAATGGTAATTGTTATAAATGTGGTGCAAAAATTGCTGGAGTATTTGATTAGTGAAAATAGGACACTGATGAACACAGATTAATCATGAAAGATCATG
>JAQICK010000455.1 GCA_027858595.1 Melioribacteraceae bacterium | reverse complement strand
TATTTAATCACTTCTACATCCTCCGAAATTTTAGATTGCTCTTCAAACTGTTGAATGTAATTCAAAAATTCGTTTTCTAAAGTAGGAGATAAATCACTATCATCTGGTTTGTGAAAAGAGGCATCATACTTATCCTCCATTTCCTTTTTCCTTTTTTTATTCTGTTCGTTTAGGAAAAAATTATTTGCATCCTCAGATAAGTTCATATTATTTACCACGTTTATTCAAACAAAACTTCTATGTCTTTTTGTGTAATATTTTTTAATATGCTAGATTCGGTTGATATTATTTCTTGAATAAGTTGCTTTTTCTTTTCCTGAAGATACAATATTTTTTCTTCAACGGAATCTTTTGTAATAAACTTATAAACAAAAACATTTTTATCCTGCCCAATTCTGTGCGTTCTGTCTGTCGCCTGCATTTCAACGGCAGGATTCCACCAAGGATCGTAATGAAAAACATAATCGGCTTCAGTTAGGTTTAATCCAAAACCTCCAGCTTTTAAGCTAATAAGAAAGACATTTATATCATCGTTATTTTTAAAATTTTTCACACATTCTTCTCGTTTTCGTGTGCGTCCTGTTAGATACTCGTATTTAATATTGTTTTCAACTAAAAAATCTTTCATTATTTCAAGCATCTTTACAAACTGTGAAAAGACAAGCACCTTATGCCCTTCGGCAACAACTTTAGAAAGCATCATTTTAAATTCTTCAAATTTGCTCGATTCCTTGTTGTAATCACTTTGCACTAAAACTGGATGATTGCATATTTGACGCAAACGTAGTAAACCCTCCATTACTTTAAATCCGCTCTTTTTAATTCCATTCTTTTTAATTTCTTCAAGAATTTCCATTTTTATCGAATTTTTCCAAAAGTTGTAAACTTTAGCCTGAGCTTTTTCCATTTCGCAAAAGTGAATAGTTTCTGTCTTTTCGGGAAGATCTTTTGCAACTACATCTTTTGTACGACGAAGCAAAAATGGGTAAATAGTCCTTTTTAATAGGTTTATTGTTTTAGGGTCATACTCTTTAGAAATTGGCTTTACAAACGAATCGTTAAATTTTTGATAAGGGCCTAATAATCCTGGATTAAGAAACGCCATTTGCGACCATAATTCTGTTAAGTTATTTTCAATTGGCGTTCCTGTTAAACAAAGACGATAATCAGCTTGCAATTTTCTAACCATTCTACCAGTTTTTGATGTTGGGTTTTTTATTTTTTGCGATTCGTCCAAAATAATGTAATGAAATTGAAAATTTTTCAGTAATTCAACATCCCGTAACAAAACACCATAGCTTGTTAATACAACATCAAACTGATTAAAAATTGAATTATCAGTCTTCTCTCTTTCAATGCCTGTATGATTTAAGGTAGTTAAACTTGGAGCAAATTTACTTATTTCATCAGTCCAATTAAAAATTACGGATGTAGGTGCAACTATTAAACTTGTGTAGTCTTTATTTTCCTTTTTTTCTTTTAGTAAAAGAATAATTGATTGAATAGTTTTTCCAAGCCCCATATCATCGGCAAGTATTCCACCAAACGAATATTCTTTTAGGAAGTAGAGCCAGTCCACTCCCTTTTTTTGATAATTACGTAACTTACCGTTAAAAGTTCGTGGAATACTTTGTCGCTCAATTTTATCAAACGATTTAAGTTTTTCTACGTGTTCTTTAAAGTGTTCATCAGTTTCAAAATCATCAGCTTCTTCCAAAATAGTTTCCAATGCAAGAGCTTGTATTTTGGAAAACCTAACTCCATCTTCACCCAACTCTCCAAATGATAAAGTTTGTTTAAATTTATTTATCCAATTTGTTGGAAGAACACCAGAAGAACCATCCGATAATTTTAGATATTTCTTCTTCTCTTTAATTGCAGCTACAAGTTCCGAAAATGGAACAGCCGTGCCATTATAATTAACTTCTGTTGTAACATCAAACCAATCGATACCCGAAGAAACATTGAATGAGACTTTTGGTTTTGACCTATTTACTTTAAACTTATTAAGATTATCTTCGCCAAATATTTCAAAACCTTTCTCTTGAATATAATCAAGACTATTAAAAATAAAATCAAGTGGGTCTTTCCTAGGTGTAAATGCACCTATATCAATATTTTTTACGTAAAGAGATTTAATTTCTTCCATCGAATTCTCTTCAAATTCTTTATCTCGGTATATTGTTTTAATAATTCCATCATTGTAAACTGAAGTAAAATCCTCTTTTGGATTATAATCAAAATCTATTTCACCGTATCCAAATTTAATTTTCAAAATTAATTTTGTATCTTTTTCATCAAGAAATATTTTTTTTGATGGAGTTATATGAACTTCTTCAACACGATATTTATCAGAAACAATAGGTAGCTTGGAGGCAATTTGTGGAAGAAAATTCTTTTCAAAAATATCTAAATAATCTTTTGAGATTGATATTTCAAAAGAATTTTCTTTGAAATACTCAAACTGCTCGTATGATAAATTACTAACTTTAAATATTTTAGAATTGAAATAAAACCAAAGTGGTTCATTTAATAGTGGCATAATATTTTTGAGAGAATCTATCTTTTGCCCATCAATACTTAGTAAAAGTTCAAGAAGTATATCTTCCCCTTTCTCTGTAATAACTAACTTACTCTCTACTGTTTCTAAAAGTATATCTACCAATTTGTATTTGTTATGCCCCTCTTCAAAATAGACTTCTTTTGAGTGTAGAAAAGAAAAAATATCATTAAATATTTTTCTTTTATTGTCGTCATCTTTGTAGTAATGGTAACCACCAAGATAAATTGTACTATTATCATAACCACAGAGATAATCAATTATCAGTTTCTCATTAAGTTCTATTTTAGGAAATTTATCATAATTAATTTTGCGTGCTTTGCTAATGTCGCTAACACTTCCATCTTTTCTTAATCGAATTCTTAGTGGTAATATCTCTGTGTGGTATCCTGTAGTAGAAATAGAATAGCCAACCCTGTATTCAATTTTATTTGATTTTACATCTTTTCTATTACTTTCAGAAATAAAGGATTTTAATTTTCTATCTAAAATGAGGTTTTTATTCTGAGCAGAAATACTACTTTCTTCTTTCTCTATCTGGTTTTGAGGAACAAGTTTTAAGGCACCATTTTTACTTTCGGGGTTATCCCAAAAACCTGCTGTATCTAAATGGAACAATAATGCGGCAAGATGTTTGCAATTTGCAGTACGAAAATATGGACAAGAACACATCATACTTTGTGGTATTAAACTATCACCAAAAGTAATAACAACAGAATAAATTTTTGTACCTGCCACTTTAGCAGAAACAAAATTTTCTGATACTTGAACATTTTTAACCGCTCCATTTCCAAAATAAACCTTGCCTCTACTACGTATGGTGCTATCAAACGATCTACTTAAAAGTTTCTGAATTTCTATATGCATCTATCTTTATTTTTAATTAAAAGAAATACAAAGATATGTAATTGAATATAAATTTGTTTTTCACTCACCAATTATAGTAACTACAACTTTTCTTGATCCACCATAGTTTCTGTGTTCACCAAAATATATTCCCTGCCAAGTACCAAGATTTAATTTTCCATTAGTAATAGGAATTGATAGCGACTGACCGAGCACAGATGATTTAATGTGTGCAGGCATATCGTCACTTCCCTCATAAATATGCTCGTAATATGGTGCTTCTTCTGGAACAAATTTATTAAAATGTTTTTCCAAATCTCGCAAAACATCCGATGAAACATTTTCATTTATTGTAAGTGAAGCAGATGTATGCTTAATGAAAATATTTGCAATTCCAACTTTAACTTTTGCTATCTCGGTAATTTGGCTGAGTATTTCATTTGTGACTAAGTGAAAACCACGGTTTTTTGCTTTTAGTGTAATTTCTTTTTGAAATGTCATAGTTAATAATCCACAATACTTAATTGTCATTAAGCCATTATTTGTTATTTGATTTGTTTCGCAAATCGTAATTTAAGGGCAATTGAATTGTAACTTTTAATTGCCTATTGAATTGATATAATTATTTAGTTTTATACCAATAGAATTTATTTCTTTTTCAAATTCTAAAAAATCCTCTTCGCTAATAAAACCTCTATTTTTTGCTATTGTTAACCAAGTTTTAGTTTCATACAAAGATCCTCTCGAATAATAGCTAAAATTTTTTGCTTCTTTGTAGTGAAATCTGCCAAACCCTTCACTTAAATTTGCAGCAACTGAATCAGCAGAACGAACCAATTGTTTGCCTATTGTATCTCTAGTAAAATACTCCCATCTATTTACTATAGACCAAACTTTCTCTCCCATCTCCATAGACATATTATAGACTCTCAATTCTTCAAGTTTCATACTTCCCTCCATATTATTTTGAATGCAAATATCTATCAATTACTAACAATTACATTCCGCTAGCTGAATTAATGACAGTTGAGCGAAGCAAAACAAATTACTAAATGACGGCTTTAGCCAAATAGCCCTAACTGTCTTTCTTCATTTGAATATTTATCTTCATGCTTCAGTAGCCATTCCTTTCGCCACATTCCTCCAGCGTAGCCAGTTAAACTTCCATCGCTTCCTATTACTCTGTGACAAGGAACAATTATTGAAATTTGATTTTTACCATTTGCAGAACCAACCGCACGCATCATGTTTTTGCCACCAACTTTTTCTGCAATGTAATTGTAACTAACTGTTTTCCCGTGTGGAATTTTGAATAACTCACTCCAAACTTTTTGCTGAAACTCAGTCCCCTCTTGACTGATATCAACATTAAACTCTTTTCTTTCGCCAGAAAAATATTCGTTGAGTTGTTGCTTACAGATTTCTAAAACTTCGTTGCTGTTTTCTGACTCCATTGCTGTATCTGGAAAGACAAACAAAATAGAATTTACAGAATTTTCATCTGCTATTAACTTTAGTTGTCCAATTGGAGATTTAAGATATGTAATAAATTTATTTGAC
>JAQICK010000143.1 GCA_027858595.1 Melioribacteraceae bacterium | reverse complement strand
AATCTCATGTGGATTCCGAGATGCTAATCCCGAAAGCCTTCGGGACAGCATGACAGTGCTTTTTGGTTAACCAGAGCCTTATTAAAAATTAAGAATGCTGACATTATTAGAAATCAGCCTTTATTATTAACTCACGACTTAAAATCGTGGGTTATTTATAACATCGCATTTACAAATTCTCTAAACGGTTTATTTCATATGAAGATAAAATATTTTTTAATTTCATTATTATTTCTACTTTACAGTTGCACAAATCCAATTAAAGATGTTGTTCACTCCATTTCTGGAGAGACAATGGGTACGACATATTCTGTTAAATTTATATCTCAATCACCAGTTAATTTAGTTGAAATTGAAAATGAAGTTAATTATTTGTTGAAAATAGTAAATCAACAGATGTCCACATTTATTCCAAGTTCAGAACTTTCTTTATTGAATAAATCAAAAAGTACAGATTGGATTGAAGTCTCATATGATTTAGCTTTTGTTATGCATGCAGCACTTAGAATTAGTCAATTTTCTAATGGAAAATTTGATATCACTATTGGACCATTGGTTAATCTATGGGGATTTGGTCCAGACAATAAGCCACAGATAGTTCCATCAAATAGAGAGATTAAAAATTTACGAACTTATGTTGGATATAGAAATGTAGATGTTAGACTAAACCCTCCATCCATAAAAAAACATAACCCAAATGTTTATTGCGATTTATCTGCAATAGCAAAAGGCTTTGGAGTTGATAAAATTTCAGAATATTTAACATCAAAGGATATAAATAACTATCTAGTTGAAATTGGTGGTGAACTTAGAGCAAATGGAAATAAATTCAAAGATAACTGGGTAGTTGGTATTTCCGTTCCAACACAATCGGGAACTATACAAGAAACTATTTATCTAAATAATCAATCAATGGCTACCTCAGGTGATTATTGGAATTATTTTGAGGAAAATGGAATAAGATATTCGCACACAATTAATCCAGTAACAGGTAAACCAATTACTCATAAACTTGCATCAGTTACAATTATAACAGAATCATGTATGGAAGCTGATGCACTTGCTACTGCAATTGATGTAATGGGACCTAAAGCGGGATTAAAATTTGCAAAAGAAAATGAACTTAATGTTTATTTCATTGTTAAAGGAGAGAATAATTTTGAGACTTTTTTCACTCCAAATTTTAAAGTTTTAATATCAGAAAGGTAAATAGATGGAACAATATATAGCAGTATTCGTATTTTTTGTAATTGCGTTGGGACTAATGCTTGGTTCACTTAAATTTAGCAAGTATAAAGAGCGTCCAGGGGCTACTTGCGGTGGTGATAGCTGTGCTTGCGAAGCTTCGGGCGAAGATAAAAGTGAGTGCACAAAGGAAGAAGAAATTACTAATAAATTTTTAATTGATGTTGATAAAATATAAGTATAAAAGTTTTGGCTCTATTCTAAGATAAGTTACAACATTTCATACCTTCGAGGTTTTAACGACAAAAACTGAAAATTCTAGAATAAGCTAAGTATTTAATAATAAAAAATTATGTAAAAAACCTCAAAGGTTTTTCTAAAATACTTTCTACCAAAAAACAATCTAACATATTTCAATTATTCCGAAGTTGCTTCCTTTCCCTCTGTTTTATTGTAATAATAACGTGTAGTTGGGTAAGCAAAATCGATATCTTTATGCTTTGCAAATTCTGTGAGAACTGCTTCCCAAATTATTTCTTCTGTTCCTCTTCTCTGCTTAACATTGCAAATATAACGCATAGTTAACATTACTCCACTGTCTTTTACGGTTGTGTAAACAATAGGTGTTAATTTACTGTAAAATATCATAAATTTTTTGGAAGCATCTTTTATTTGCTTTTCAGCTTCTGTAGAAAGACTTAATGTTTTTTTATTAATAATTTCTGTTAATAGGTCCTTTCCTTTTTTCCAATCACTTTCAAAAGTAAGCAATACAGGAATTTCATCCCAAATGTATTCAAATCCTTCAGTATAATTTGCTTGCCACTGTGTAAATACTAAACCGTTAGGAATATGTATAATTCTGCCCGTGCTTTGGTCTGCATCAACCCAATTACCAACTTCAATAACTGAGAATTGGAATAACCTGGTATCTATCACGTCCCCTGTAACATCATTAATTTGAACTCTATCACCAATCTTAAAAGGCTTTCTAGTTGTTATAAAAAGCCATCCACCAATATTTACGAGTAAATCTTTGAATGCAATTGCAAGACCCGCAGAAAGAAGTCCAATAAAAGTACCAACTGATTCAAAAATTCCAAACCAAGTTCGAGAAAGGAAAATTAGGGCAATAATTACTGTAACAGTTTTTAATGTTTTGCCCCAAAAATAACGTTCTTTGTAATCATCTAGTTTGTCAACAATAAATTTATTAACAACTTTTCTAAGTATCCAAATTGCTAGAAGAAGTAGAAAGGATAAAAGAATTTGCTCCTGTACTCTAGCTGATATTCCAAGAACATTCTCAATTATTTCATGAATATTTGACTGGATATTATTCATATATTTATTGAGACCTAGTAAATAATCTGTAAATTATTATTTAATGAAAAATTTCTGGAATACTAATGACGCTCCACCAATTGCTCCACTAAAAGATTTGAATTGTGAGAATTTAAGACGAGTATTCTGTGTGAACTCTGATATAACATCGTTAAGAATTGCTTTACGAATTATTGGCTTAATAAACTCCTCGGCATCGCATATATCACCTCCAATTATTACTAATTCAGGATTTAGTAAATCTACAAATTCTACAATTTTCTTCCCAAATTCCTTTGCAAGTTCCTTAAGCACATAAATTGCACCAGAATCACCAGCCTTTGCTGATTTAATTATATCTGCAACAGTAATTTCCTTTTCGTCTTTTTGCATATCACAAATACGGCACTCACTTTTATAAATTGAGAGAGCTTCCTTTATTGTCTTTTTTAGAAATTTATCCGGAAGAAAGGTTCGGACTTCACCAGCAGCTCCATTTGCACCTCTGTGTAACTCATGATTAATTATAAAACCAGCACCCATTCCAGTAAAATTCTGGTGAATAACTAGATATAATAAATCCTTGACCATATTTTCACTTTTGGAGAGCCATTTTACTCCTAAAGCACCAGCATTGGCATCGTTTTCTATTTCAATATTAAAATCAAAACGAGATTCAAGAATCTCTCTAAAATTAACTGAGTGTAAATTAAATCCCATTGAATAAAGAATTCTTCCCTTCTCATTATCAACTGTTCCTGGCATTGCAAGCCCAAGACCTAATATTTTTTTTCGTGGAACTCTATATTTTTTAATGATTTTTTCAACAATTGTCTTTATTTGGTCAGCAATTTTTTCTGGATCTGTAGTGTATTCAATTTCATATGTGTGTTGAAATATTATTTCACTTTTAAAATCCAGCAGAACTAAACTAACTTCCTTGGAAAGTAACTCAATACCAAAAGTAAAACCGTAGTCAGAAGCAATATCCCAAAGAACTGGAGGCTTACCACCTTGGATAGTTGTTCCACCCATTCCAATTCGCCTAACGTAACCTTTTGCTTCAAATTTTTTAAGGGTGTAGAGAACTGTTGAAATTTGTAAGCCCGTAACTTGGCTAATTTCTCTTGCGGAAATTGATGAATTCATTCTAACGAGATTGATAATGTGTTGTCTGTTTAAATGTTTTACTAGTTTGGATGAGCCGCTTGTGAACATATCACTCTGATATTATTGGATAAATAATTTAAGTCTAAAAGATTGCAAAAATGATTGGAATAAACAAGAACATTTTTATAAAAACCTCGTATATTTTCAATAACAAACCAGCTTAACTATTTATTATATAGGCAGTTAGGTTATTAGAAATAGATCTAAAACCATAAAAGTAGTGATGTTATCTATCTATTTAATTTGCCTATTGAATCTCTAGCATTTCACTAACTTATTGGAATTATATATTCTTTCATAAAAGGAGAATTGTATTCTATTCCTGATTTGTCATAAACGTTTCTTGATATTCCAATATCAGCCAATAATAGCTTGCCACACTTCTCTTCTGAAAGTCCAGTTTTAGGAAGTGCTAGTGTCATTGTTATATCAGCAATGAAATATTCACCATAGTTTGCACCAGTTGTTGAATTTATTCCAGAAGGAATATCAAGAGAAAGTTTTTTTGCATTTTGACTATTTGCCCACTTAATAAATTGGAGTGACTTCCCCCTTGGTGCATTCAGCAAACTATATCCAATTATTGCATCAACAACAATATCGGCTTTTATATTTTCAAACTTTTCAATTAAAATTCCACCCGCATTCTCAAAAATTTCTAATTGCTTATGAGGAATATCTTTCATTTTTGATTTATCAGTGATTGCCAACTTTACATTATAATTTCTGTTTAACAAATGGCGTGCTGCACAAATACCACCACCTCCATTTCCTCCAGTGCCAGCAAGGATAATAATTGATGAATTAGATATTTCTGTTACTAAATCCATAACAGTTAATGCCAAATTCCTTCCAGCATTTTCCATCATTTGATATAAATTTGGACCAGTTTCTTCAATTGCAATTCTATCAATCTCAATCATCTGCTCAGTTATGATTGCTGGAATTTTAATTCCACTTTCTGTTGTAAAATAATTTTTCATTTACTCTAATTTAATTGACGATGGCTTTTATTTACACAATTCTTATAATTACTATATACTTAAAACAGTTTTGCTATATCCTCTTTTACATTTTCTGAAATATCAAATCGGATAACATTACGTTTGTTATCAAGCAGAGCTTCTCTATCGCCAAGTGCTTGAGCATTTACTAACACATTAAAAGTCATATCAGATTTTTCATTGCCAGGTTCGTTTGGGATTTCTACATCAGTTTTGTTTTTAGAAACAATTTGTATAAACAGACCATTACCAGCATCACCTTTGTGGAGCTGCCCAGTAGAGTGTAGAAACCGTGGACCAAACCCAATGGTAGTAGCTACTTTATATTTCTTTTGAATCTTTGTTCTTAGCTCTTGTAGTGCAAGCTCTGCTTCTTCATTCATGTTTACATATGCCTGAATAGCAACATAACTTCTCCCTAAAATATTGTTTTCACCAGAATTCAATTGTTGCATGAATTCTGAAATAACTTCTAATGTTTTAGATGTTGCAACATCACCATAAGTTTGAATTTCATTTTCATCCAAAGCTGGAGTGAGTTTTGCAATTTCTCCTTCTTCCAAATATTGTTTCATCATTTTACGACCAATAATTTTTGCTTCCTCAACATTAGGTTGGTCATATGGTTGGATATTAATTACCCAACTTGTAATAACAGTAGCCATTTCCCACAAAAAGAATTGTGCACCAAGTTCATCAAGATTATTTAATTCAATATCGACTACTGGAAATCCAGAATCAATTAGATTATTAATTTCATCATTTTTACTTAAATCATTTTTTAGGTGAATATAAACAAATACTCTATCTTCACTATATTCAGAAGGAACGAGTAATTCTTCTCCTTCTACTGGTAACACTCCTTTGCCATCTTTTCCAGTGCTTTCGGCAATAAGCTGCTCTGCCCAAGCACCGAACGGCTTAAAGCTATTAGATAAAACATATGTAACCTTATCAATCCCTTTATTAGCAAGTATTCCAAGTGCAACTCCAATTTGTGCAATAGAGTTTTCTTCCCTTTTTGATTCATCAATTGAAACATCAACTAGTTCAATAAACTTATTTAAATCAACACCAATTAAAGCAGCTGGAACAAGGCCAAAAAGAGAAAGAGCAGAATATCTTCCTCCAATATTTGGGTCGTTAATAAATATTTTTCTAAAGTTTAAATCCTTTGCCATTTGTTCTAACCCACTACCAGGGTCTGTGACAGCAACAAAACGATTCCCAACATTCTCTTTCCCAAGTGCATTAAGAGTTGTGTTATAAAATCGTTTCATAAAAGAGATTGTCTCAACTGTTCCACCAGATTTTGTTGAAACAATAAATAGAGTTTTTTCAGATTTGAATTTATCAATCATACTTTGTACTTGGTCTGCATGAGTACTATCCAACACAGATAAATCTAAATATCCACTTTCAACTCCAAGCACTTTTTTAAATACTTCAGGAGCAAGTGATGATCCACCCATACCCAATAACAGTGCATGTGTGAAGCCTTCTGCTTTTATCTGATTTACAAATTCCTTTATTTCGTTCAACTTTGTTTTCGCAACATCAGAACAATCCAGCCATCCAAGTCTGTTACTAATTTCTGTTGGGTCGTTTCGCCATACTGTGTAATCTTTTTCCCAAATACGTGAGACAATTTTATTGTTTTTTAGCTCACTTAATTTCTCAGTAAACTCTTGTTCATATTTTCCAAGATTTAATTTTATGTTGTTCATTTTTACCTCAATTTATTTTGTCTTTTTCAGTAACACATGTCATTGCGAGGAGTCCATTTTCTTGGACGACGTGGCAATCTCTTACAGATTGTCCCCATAGGGATTCTTACAGAGCTTCACCATAAAACCTGGTTCGCAATGACGGATGCACAATACAATCTATTTTAATTCTTAATTGCCAATTGTTTTTATTCTATTCCAAAAAGTCTTTTCATTTCGTTGTTATCAATACTTTTTGTTATTTTTTCTTCATCTTCAATGTCATCTTTTTTATTCATACTTCTTGCAAATACTTCAGACTTAATGGTTGAGCAACTATTAACTCTTGCAAAATCTAGCACATTTAGGTCAGAAGAAATAACTGTAATTAGTTTAGGATTATTTGAAAACGAAATTTCATCTTTAATTTTATTATCTGCGTTAGTATTATTTGAATAAATAATTTTTATACCTTTTGCTCTAAGATGATTATTCTCATGTCCATCAAAATGAAGTGATACTTGAATTTTCTTATTAAAAAAATATCGCTCTAATGGGAAGACCAAACCTTCGCGGGAGGATTGTTTCTCCTTTTGCTGCATCTTCCAAAGCTGTGGAATTTTGCCTATTAAATTATTTCCGTCTATAATATATTTTCTATTCATTTTTTAAGCCGGTTTTTTTGCTTTTGAGATTCTCAACAAAGACAAATGAGAATAACATATTTTTAATACTGTCATTCCGGTAATCTTCTAGCCGGAATCTATCACGTATTGTTCTGAGATTCCAGATAGAACCATTCGGGAATGACATAAGATTTGGATCTAAAAACCTAATTCTTCAACGCTACTAATTAAAATCCCGAATAAATATCTTTAGATTTGGCACTACTGGGAAGTTTGTGGATAAAGATTTAACTTACCAAGAAAAAAGAGTATTGCCGTTCTAAAATTCTCAAACTTTCTAAACCCTCTACCGATAGTTTTAATCTCTTGAATT
>JAQICK010000354.1 GCA_027858595.1 Melioribacteraceae bacterium | reverse complement strand
ATATACTATTGTTCAAGGAATTTTTTAATGTTTTTCTTCTATTTCCGAATGCTGCTTTTACAACATCAATAAAAAACCTATCATTTAAATTATTATATCCCATTTTATTAAATTTTAGAGAAACTATTGCTGAATCAACTTTTGGTTTGGGTTTAAAAACAGTTGGAGGAATTTTAAACTCCAAATTAACCGTTGCGAAATAATTTAGAATTACACCCAGTATTCCGTAGTCTTTTGTGTTGGGTTCTGAAACCATTCGCTTAGCAACTTCGTATTGCACCATTATTAATGCATCAGAAAATAGAGTCCTATTCTCGATCAACTTAAATAAAATTGGTGAAGTTATGTTATATGGAATATTACCTATTACTCTAATTTTTTTTTGAATATTAAATTGGTCAAAATTTATTTTTAGAAAATCTTGATTAATGAAATTTACATTTGGGAGCTGAGTTGATAAACTTTCAATTACACGATCATCAATTTCTATTGCTGTTAAATTTTTTGTGTGTGTAGAAAGTTCATTTGTTAATGCACCTCGTCCAGGTCCAATTTCAATAATTGAATCATCTTTTTTAGGATTGAACTTTTCAATAATTTTTAGAATTGTATTTCTATCGGTTAAATAGTTTTGTCCGAATCTTTTTAGGGGTCTGTTTTTCATATGTAAAATTACAAAAAAATGTTTTAATTCTTTGCATTATAGACTTCAAGAGAGGGTAAATCTTTTGGAAAACTCTGAGTGAAAAAAAACAAATCTACCACAAAGTAGCACGGAGGAAAAGTGAGTTACACAAAAAATGAAATAGTGCTTCTTTGTGTAGCTCCGTGGAATAGCATAAAAGATACAATGCCTCTCAATGGTAAAAATAGCCTTGAATTTGTGAAATTTGAAGTCCTCAATTTAGATTTGGATTCCAAAAGTAAATATTGTCATAATTTCACACAAAAAATTAAATTTTGCATTTCAAAACCGCTATCACTATTTTCACGTGTCAATAATTGTTTGTTTCGGTCACATGGTACTCGCATTAATTGTCATCCGGTAGTGTGTAAAAATATTCGTATGCTCGATTCACAAATTATTTCAAATAAATAAATGACTTCAAAATGAAAAAATCTCAATACATAATTACAATTGATTTAGGTGGAACTAAAATATTATCCGCATTATTGAACAATAAAAATAAAATTGTTGGAAAAGTGAAGCAACCAACTGATTCAACAAAAGGTGCTGATTTTATTGTTGAGTGTCTTGTTGAATCAATTCAAAATTTATTTACTAATCATAATGTAACTGAAGAGGATATTAAAGCAATTAGCATGGGCGTGCCTGGAACTGTGAACCCAGTATCTGGCTTGCTTAGTAATGCACCAAATTTGGGAATAAAGAACTTTAATATAAAAGGAGAGTTGCAGAAGAGTTTCAATATTCCGGTACTACTTGAAAATGATGTAAACCTTGCAGCACTTGGGATTAAGAAATATGAGTTTAAGGATGCAGTTAAAAATATGCTAGTTGTCTTCATCGGAACTGGAATTGGAGGAGCTCTACTTTTTAATGGAAATATTTATAGAGGTACAAACTTCTTTGCTGGTGAAATTGGACACATGCTTGTAAACAGTAATGGTGCATTGAGTTCAAAGAAATCGAAAGCATTTGAAGCTCTCGCAAGTAGAACAGCAATAGTAAATAGGATAAATAAAGAATTAGCAAAAGGAAAAGAGAGCAACATTGTTGAATTTATTAAGGGCAATAAAATTAAAAGTAGTGCTCTTGCAAAATCAGTTGCTTCAGGAGATAAACTTGTAACCAAGGAGATTAAGAAGGCAACAAAAGTAATTGGCTCTGTTCTTGGAAGTATCACTACTCTATTAAATATTGATACAATTGTTCTTGGAGGAGGAGTTGTTGAAGCTATGGGAGATTTTATTTTGAAAGAAGTAAAAAAGAGTTTTGATATATCAGTGCTTCCTGAACCTGGTAAGAATGTCAAAATTGTTGCTACAAAACTTGGGGATGATGCTCCACTTTACGGGGGTATTGCTCTAGCAGAGGAGTTTTTGGATTAAGCCAACTAGAAAGAATGTATTTAAAATACAACAATTTATTTGCAATAAACTAATAAAATCTATATAATTATTATATAAAAATTATACCATTATGGAATTTGAGTTTGATAATAGAAAGAGTGAAAGCAATAAAGAAAAACATGGTATAATTTTTTTTGATGCTCAAGAACTTTGGCAAAACAAAAAGCGAATAGAAATTCCACTAAAATATGTGGATGAAAATAGATTTATAATCATTTCTAAAATTGGCGAAGAGTATTGGTCAGCTATTTACACTTATAGAAAAAATAAAATAAGAATTATTTCAGTAAGACGGTCAAGAGAAAATGAAAAAGAAATATTTGAAAGCTGAAGAAATGGATGAAAAATTTGATAATGGGAATGATATTAGTAATTATCTAGATTTGGATAACTCGTCGAGACCTGGTTTGGAAATTAAGCGTGTTAATGTTGATTTTCCTACTTGGATGATATCACTTTTAGATAGAGAAGCAAAAAGGCTAGGTGTAACACGACAAGCGATAATAAAGTTTTGGATTTCTCAAAAGCTAGAGCATGAATCATTTTTAAAAACTAATTAAACTCGCTCTCAATATTTTCTAACTCTTCAGATTTTTCAGTCCATACTGAATAAATTTTATCAAGTTCATTTTTTACATTTTCATACTCTTTGTTCTTTGCTGCTGAGAGTTGTGTATTAGAATAAACTTTTTCATCCCCTAGTGCTATCTCTAAATCCTCAATTTGTAATTCAAGATTTTCTATTTTACTTTCTAATTTTTCAACTTCCTTTTTAAGAATTTTAGTAGCACTATGCTTATTATTTCTGATCTCGGCATCAATACGCTTTTGATCTTTCCTATTTACGCCAGTTGCTAAACTCTTGCTAGAACCATCTGAATCTTCTCTCTCTATTATAGATTCTCTTTTTGTTAAATAGTAATCAATACCACCAGGAAAAAGAGTCGATTTCAACTTCCTAATTTCTAGAACTTTATTCGCAATTGGTTTTAGAAAATCGACATCGTGAGATACGATAATAAGAGATCCACTAAAATTAACTAGTGCATCTTGCAAAACTAATTTTGAATTGTAATCGAGATGGTTTGTAGGCTCATCAAGAATAATAAGATTAGCTTTAGTTATCATTATCTTTGCAAGTGCAACTCTACTTTTCTCACCTCCAGATAGGACTTTTACTTTTTTGAAAACATCATCATTGTTAAAAAGAAATGAACCAAGTATTGTTCTAATTTGCTGTGGGGTTGATTCTATTGAACTTTCCATTACACTATCGAGTAAATCTTTTTCTAAATCTAAATCGACAGCAACTTCTTGAGCATAATATGAGGTTATAGTATTGTGCCCAAGTATAACTTCGCCACTATTATAATTTATTTTATCCGCAATTATTTTTGCCAATGTAGTTTTGCCCGCACCATTAGGACCAACAAAAGCAATTTTATCACCACGTTCTAATCGGAAATCAAAGTTTTCGAAGACAAGTTTGTCATCATATTTTTTTGTGAGCAATTTTATATCAACCGGAAGTGAGCCGCTTCTTGGTGGTTCTGGAAAACGTAATTTGATTTTTCCTTCAAATTCAGGTAGTTCAATATCTTCAAGTTTGTCAAGTTGTTTAATTCTGCTCTGAACTTGTTTTGCCTTTGTTGCCTTATATCTAAAACGATCTATAAAATCTTCAGTTTGTTTTCGTTTTTTTTCTTGGTTTTGAAAGTTTGCAACAAGTTGTTTATCACGTTCATCTTTAAATCTTAGATAAGCATCATAGTTACCATTGTAGAGAGTTAATTTTGCATTGAAAATTTCTAGTGTTCTTGTGGTTAGTTTATTTACAAAAAATCTGTCATGTGAAACAAGTAATAACGCACCTTTGAAGTTCATTAGAAAAGAGATTAACCATTGCAATGAATCTAAATCGAGATGGTTTGTTGGCTCATCCAACAAAATTATATCGTGGTTGCCTAGTAGAATTTTTGAAAGTTCAATTCTCATTTGCCAGCCACCAGAGTAAGACGAAACTGGTTGCGCAAAATCTTCTGTAGTAAAACCAAGTCCTTCAAGAACTTTTTCAATTTGAGAATTTATAGAGTAAAAATCAAGTTCAGTTTTTTTTAGTTCTAATTCGCCTAATTCATTTACGGCTTTCTCTTGTTCGCTTTCGGAGATATTACTATTGTCTATTATCTTGTGAATCTGACTTTCTTTTAATTCAATTTCTCTAACTTTTATTAGAGATTCTTTTACTTCATCAAAGACAGATTTTACAGAAGTATTTAAATACTCTTGTGGAAGATATCCAATAGAGATATTTTTTTGCATTTGGATTTTGCCCGATGATGTTTCTTCTAACCCAGCAAGCATTTTTAGAATTGTCGATTTACCAGTTCCGTTTGCACCAACTAGAGCAATTCTATCACCCTTATTAATTTTGATATTTGTTGCCTCAAAAAGGGGAACACCGGTAAACTGAATGGAGACATCAATTAAATCTATCATATAAAAAATTAAATATTAACGAATAACAGCAAATTTAGAAGTAGTTATTTTATCTGCTTCTTCATCAAAAGCTACTAAAAGATAAATTCCACTAGCTACAAATTTACCACTTTCATCTTTACCATCCCAAAAACTAATTCTTCCACCAGGTGTTTCTAGTGTTTTTACAAGCTTACCAGAGATTGACATTATTTTAATTGTGCTATTTTGCACAAGTCCATCAAAGGTTACAAATTCGTGAGTGCCAATTCTAAAAGGGCTTGGATAAGTTTTTATTTTATCAAATTCTTGATTTGGCTCTACTGCTGATGTTGTTAATGTGCTTAGTCCAAAGCTCGTTCCAATATAAACAAGTCCAGATTTTTTATCTATTACAAGAGATTTAATATTATCCGATGGAAGTGGACTATTTTTAGAATCGTACTGAGCAAGCAGGTATGAACCATCGGGCGACATTACAAAAACTCCTTGATAAGTACCAACCCATTTATTATTAAGAGGATCAACAGCTATGGACGTAATTGATTGTTGGCGTAGCGAAAAAACAGATGTGATTAGAGAGTTAGGCGAAGATGTATTTGAAAGAATATTCATTCCGTTGGTTGTTCCAATCCATAATTCACCCCGGTTATCAAGAGCAATTGCATTTACATTATTTGAGTTTAACCCAGATGATTCACTTAACTGTCCCCAGCTATCATCAGATTCGTCAGAGGGGGAATTATTTTCGTTTAGGTAGTATAAACCTCTTTCAAGAACATTAAACCATTTTGTATTGTATTCATCAATTAAACCATCAATCATATGGTATTCTTCAGTTAGTGCAGGAAATCTAGTGGGAAATTTGTAGTGATACCAAGTTGAATCAGTTGTAAGTTGAATTAGTGGTTTGCCATCTGCCGATGCAAAGCTAAAAAACCACAAATCACCATTGCTATCACGTTGTGCATTCATTATTACAACATAATTTTGTGAACCAGGTATTGCAACAAGTTCTGAATTACTTGCATTAAAATATGAGAAATCTCCATCCTCTTCAATAGTTAAACCAGATCCCCAATTTGAAAGATAGACTTGATAATCATCAGCAGAGACGTTATGATAGTTGTTATTAGGCAATTCTGGCATAGTGGTAGTGTTGTAGTTTGTCCAAAGTCCATTTTCTAATGTCATTAAACCACTCCCAAATGGATCTTTTCCAGTTCCAACCCAAAGTGCTCCATTTTTATCGACAGCCAAACTCTCAAAAGAATTATTTATTGGTCCGTTTGGTAGTAATACTTCATAGTTATCCGCTTCAATTCTAATTGTTCCCATATTTGATGCAATTAAAAATGTTCCATTTTCTTCAACTTCCATACTTACAAAAGATTTTTCGTTTGATGCAAATATTTCTGTATCCGTTATGCCATCGTAACTACGTAAAGAATTGCTAAGTAAAACTATTAATTTATTTCCTTTAACTTTCATATCCAAAACTGGGTTTGAGTAGGCATAGTTACTCCAGGTTGTTCCATTAAAGTTAAATAACCCTTGGTCTGTGGCAGCTATAAGTTCATTATTATATATAGCGGTAGCATAAATTGTATTAGCCGCAATATCATTTTCTGTTTGGAAGCTTGACCATGATTCTGGAGCAACTAAATTTGTAGCTCCATCTTTCTGAATTGCAACTCCAGATGCAGTTGATACATAAATTTTATCTTCTACCATAACGCTATTAACCACAACCAAGCTGGGGAAATTACCAAACTTTGAAGTGGAAGATATGAAGCCCAATTTATTTGTATTAATTAACGATAAACCAAATTCGGTTGTAACATATGCAACGCTATCTACTATTAAAATATCAGTTATTTTTTTTGAAGTATTTGGTGACTCAAAAATATCGTTTATTGAAATTGTAGATTCATCATTTGGATTATAAATATCGAGCATTCCATTTTCCATTCCTAACCAAACTCTACCTTTAGAATCAACATCCAATGC
>JAQICK010000345.1 GCA_027858595.1 Melioribacteraceae bacterium | reverse complement strand
AAAATTACAAATGAGTTTAGAAAAATTAGAGACGAAATTAAAGCTGATTTTGAAAAGTGGTATGGTGGGATAAAGTAAGTTTTTACTTGCAGCGAAACACAAGAAATAAAACGAAATTTTAATCCGTTTATATCTGTTTAATCCACTCAGTCTGCGGGCTATTTCTTTTTAAAGTTTAGTGCCCATTTATCAATTCAACATCATCACATTTATTACACTCAAATTGCAAAGTAACATGGCTGATGTTAAAATTGTTTCGCAATAATTTTTCAATTTTTTCAGAAACCATTTCAGTATTACTAACCATCATATCTTCAACATTTATATGAGCTTCAAAGTGAATTTCTTTATCATTTACACGCCATAAGTGGACGTGATGAATATTTTGAATTTCATCTAATTCCAAAATTCCTTTTTCAATTTCATTAATGGATAAATTTTCCGGTGCAGCCATCATTAAAACCTTTGTTGCTTCTTTCACAATAGAATAACTTGCTTTAATAATGTAAAGTGAAATAAGCACCGTCAACACTGGGTCAATCCAATAAACATTATAGAAGTAGATAAACAATCCGCCAATAATTACAGCCACACTTGAAACCGCATCACTCATAAGATGTAAATAAGCAGCTCTAATGTTCATGCTTCCCTTTGCTCCTTTTTGAAGCAGAAGCGTTCCAATTACATTTGCCAACAATCCAATTGAGGCAACAATAATCATCAATCCACCCTCAATAGGCTCTGGAGAAACAAATCTATTGTATGATTCAATAAATAAATAGAGACTTATTCCAATTAGAACAGAAGCATTAAAAACAGCAGCAATTATTTCAGCACGCTTAAATCCAAAAGTGAAATTTTTATTTACTGGCTTCTTGTTTAATCTAATTGCTATGTAACTGATTATTATTGCAATACCATCACTGAAGTTATGAAGAGCATCCGAAATAAGTGCAAGTGAACCAGAAAGAATTCCACCAATTAATTCTGCAATGGTAATAATAAAATTCAGAGACATTGTTATAAATAATCTAGTAGTGGAAATATCTTCAGCATTGTGTTGATGGTGCCCGTTGATGTGTGTATGATTATGCGACATTTTTATTCTTTCAATTTAAATAATAATGTGCAAATTTAATAAATATCTGTCATTTTCTAAAACATTACTGTTAAACAAATAGATAACTTTCATACTTTGCCATATAGCAAAAAAGCCCACCAAATGGTGAGCTTTGCAATAGCAATACTAAAGCATTACAACAGAATTTTGAGAATCAGCAAACTCTGTTTCAACTACTCCGTCTTGCTCTGGTTCATTAATCCAATTTTCGGCATCCAATAAATATTTGAATTGGTATTCTTTTCCACTTTCAAAAGTTTTTTGAATTGAGAAAGAACCATCTTTCTTCAATTTTTTCATTTGATCTTTTGAAGCATCCCAATTGTTGAAGTCTCCAACTAATGAAGCATTTGCGAAATCTTTTGCAGCTTCAGCAGAAATTTTGAAAATAACTTTACTTTTATTCGATTTTAGTATTGTTTTCGTAATAGACACATTGTCCCCTTTTTGATTATATAGAATTATTTTTTTGAAGCTGCAAGTTTACACTTATTTTCATCCCTCTCCAAATCACTTCGAACTATAATCTCTTCAAATTCATTCACGAAAATTAAAATTGTATATTGCACAATTAAAAAAATATCTCTTATATAGTATAGAAAATTTAAAACTCATGGCAGAAAACGTAACTCCAGTAATATTAACAGCAATGGAACTATCCCTTAGTTTCGGCGAGCAAATAATTTTTGAAAACGCATCGTTGAGCATTCACGAAGGTGACAGAATTGGGCTTGTAGGCAGAAATGGTGTGGGGAAATCAACTTTTCTAAAAATAATATCCAACGAAATAAATCCTAATTCTGGCAAGGTAGCAAAAAAGAAAAATTTAAAAGTCGGTTTTCTTACTCAGGATTTTACACTTGATAGCTCTAGGAGTGTATTCGAAAACATAATGGATGGTGCTGAGTCGATTCAGAAATTAATCCACGATTATGAAAACACTCCATTCGACTCACCCAAACGAGAATTGCTTGAAAAAGAGATTGCTGATAAAGACGCCTGGAATCTAGAAAAGCAAATTTCAGTTTTGATGAAAGCTCTTAGCTCACCAGAAGGAGAACGGAATGTTGCTCTACTTTCAGGAGGGGAAAAGCGAAGAGTTGCACTTTGCCGTGCTTTAATTTCAAAACCAGAACTACTAATTTTAGATGAACCCACAAACCATCTGGATACAGAATCTATTGAGTGGATTGAGAATTTCCTTGCTGGATATAGAGGTACGTGTGTTTTTGTAACTCACGATAGATATTTTCTTGACCGTATTGCAAACAGAATTGTGGAATTAAACAACGGTGTTTTCTACTCGCATAAAGGAAACTACACAGACTATTTAATAAACAAAGCCGAACGCCAAGCCATTAAAGAGGTTGAAGAGAACAAACGACAGAATTTTTTGAAACGAGAACTAGAATGGGTTCGTCGCGGGCCAAAAGCTCGAACAACTAAATCGAAAAGTAGGCTTGATAATTATTATGAAATTGAATCTCAAAAAAACTTAGAAGTTGAACTGGATGTCGATTTAGTAATCCCTCCACCCGAAAGATTAGGCAATAGAGTTGTTGAACTCAAAAATATTGGAATTGAACTTGGAGGGAAACAACTTTTTGAAGGCTTAACTTTTCCTTTTGAAGCGGGACGAAGACTTGGAATTGTTGGGAAAAATGGAGTTGGCAAAACCACTCTTCTAAAAATGATTCTAGGCGAGCTCCAACCCCAGACAGGCAAAATAGAGATTGGTGATAAAACAGAATTCAACTATGTGGATCAATCTAGATTAATTTTAAACGACGAAGAAACGGTAGTTGAAGCAATTGGAGAAGGAAATAATTCAATTAAATTTGGGAAACGTGAAATTAATGTGTTCACATATTTGCGCAGATTTCTTTTCACAGATGAAAGAATTAACAATAAAGTTGGAAGACTTTCTGGCGGTGAAAAAAGCCGTTTAACTCTTGCTAATGTTTTGAAAGATGGAGGTAATTTTTTAATCCTAGATGAACCTACTAACGACTTGGATTTACCAACCCTCAGAATTTTGGAAGAAGCTCTAATAACATTCAACGGCTGTGTTGTTGTGGTTAGTCACGATAGATATTTTCTAAATCGTGTTTGTAACGGAATTTTAGCATTTGAAGATAATGGCAAAACCCACTTTAGCGAAGGCGATTATAATTACTATGTAGAAAAACGAAAATTACGCAACTCAACCTTGAAGAAAGAAGTTGAGCCATCTATACAAAAAAAGAAAAGAACGAAAACATCCGCTAGAAAAATTACTTGGAAAGAAAAGAAAGAATTAGAAACGATAGAAAATAATATTCTTGATGCAGAATTAGAAGTTGAAAAAATTGAATCTGTTTTTTCTTCTCCTGACTTCTATACTAATCATGCCGAACAAACAAATGAGTTAAATGAAAAATTAAATTTGGCAAAAACTAAAGTCCAAACTCTATACGATAGATGGGAAGAGCTAGAAGACATAAAGGCTTTGAACTAATATAATGATCCTAACGGCAACTATAAAAGCTATACTTTTTTTTCCTTGTATTCAATTACAATAATTCGAGTGTTCTTATCGTATTCTACATTCTGGAAATTTAATTTATTTCTTAACTAATAACCTGAATTACAAAGCCTCTAAGATTTACAACTGCTTTCACAGAGCTTTCAGAATTTGGAATTTGAGTAATATCTAACATTCTATTTATCTCTTTTACTTTGAATATATCAAGTCCAAATTCTTCATTTCCAATTCGGAATGTGACCAGCTGTATGATTTAATTTTCCATTATTTCTTTTTTATCGAAAGTTGACATTTTTAACTTCTAAATAAAATTACTGTGAAAGTAAGTTTCCGTTTTTATTCACTGAATAATTGTTATTATTCTCTAGCTTAAATTGTTCAACAAGATTACTTAAATTCTCGGTAAGTCTATTTAAGTCTTCAGAAGCAGAAGCTATTTGCTGAACCCCAGCAGCGGATTCGTTCGCTACGTTATTTATTGCTTCAACATTTGTTGATACTTGTTCTGCCGTAGCAGATTGCTCTTCGCTTGCTGCTGCTACTTGAGAAATTTGACTTGTTACATTGTTTACATTTTCTAATATTGCAGCCAATACATCACCAACTTCATCATTTAATTTTAAGCCATCTTTTACTGCATATCCAGCTTCTTTCATAGAAACATCTGCATCTTTCGCTTCGGATTGAATTCCTCGAATTGTATCTGCAATTTCTTTTGTCGCTTTTGTTGTATTCTCTGCTAACTTTCTTACTTCATCTGCTACAACTGCAAATCCACGTCCATGCTCGCCTGCCCTTGCTGCTTCTATTGCTGCGTTTAGTGCTAATAAATTTGTTTGATCTGCAATATCATCAATTACTTGGGCTATCTCTCCAATCTGTTCTGTTTTACCAGCTAGAGAAGTAATGTTTTTTCCCACTGTATCTGTTGATGCAACTATTCTTGTCATTCCTTTCTTTGATTCCTCAAGTTTTGTTGAGCCTTCATTTGCTTTTTCACTTGCCGATTGCGATGATTCTGCAGATACTGTTGCATTGCTTGCTGTTTCAACTACTGTACGACTCATCTCTTCCATTGCTGCTGCAACTTCTGCAGTTTGTGAGCTTTGTTCTTGTGATCCGGATGCCATTTCTTCTGCACTTGATGAAATTTGCGTGCTTGCACTTGCTGTTGCCTCCACGGCATCTCTTACTTGCAACACTATATTCTTAATATTGCCAACAGTTTGATTAAAACCATCAAATAGTTTTGCTATATCGTCCCCCTCTCTTTCTGATTTTACACTTGCTGTTAAATCACCTTGAGAAAATTTAGTCATTTCTCCAAGAATTTGATTTATGGATTTAGATAAATATTCCTCTTTTTCTTCCGATTCTTTAATAGCATTCTCTACCTTCTTTTCTATCCCATTTTTTTCTTCAATTAGCGCTAAGTGTGATTTTTTTAATTCATTGATCATTGAATTAAAATTTTCTGTTAACGTTCCTATCTCATCACTACTTTTTATTTCCAATTGAAAATCTATTTTTCCATTTGCAATATTGAATGCTGCCTCTTTTAATGTTTGTATCGGTTTTACAATAATATTAGTAATAAGATAGATTGTTATAACTAATAAGGATAAAGCTAAAAGAAGAAATATCATCAGCATAATTTTTAATGATGAAATTTTTTCTGCTGACTCAATTTCAAAGTGTTTTACTACAC
>JAQICK010000011.1 GCA_027858595.1 Melioribacteraceae bacterium | reverse complement strand
AGTTAAAATTATTGCTTGTATAAATATATTCATTTTTGATAAGAACTCTGCCCCTTTTTCAAATAACGAACTTGGAAGGAAGTGAAACAAAAAGCCCAAGAAAATTAGAATAAACGTTGGAGTAAATGTTTCAATAAATTGTATAAACACAATCGGTTTAAAGTAAAAAACAATTTGCTTAACTACATCAATGGCAGAAGAAAAATCACTTGCTCTAAAAAAGATGAAAGAGAATGCTACCAAATTGAAAGTAATAAATATTTGAATAGCACCCAAAACTTTTGAATTGTTCAGTTTATACTTTAAATAGATCTTCCTCTTTGGTCCTTGAACTAAAAGTCCAATTGCCATATAGATACCATGCAGAAGCCCCCAAAATAGGAAAGCCCAACTAGCACCATGCCAAAAGCCAACAAGAACAAATGTAATTACTAAAGCTACAATGTTACCAGCCTTTCGCCAATTTCGTAAACCCATTTGCAGTGGACGAAACACATAGTGGAGCAACCAACTTGAAAGGGAAATATGCCACCTTCTCCAGAAATCTGAAATGCTTTTTGCTTTAAAAGGATAGTTGAAATTTTCCATTAACTTAAATCCTAAAAGTAAAGCAATACCAATTGCAATGTCAGAGTATCCCGAAAAATCAGAGTAGAGTTGTAGTGCATATCCATAAACTGCAAGGAGATTCTCAACTCCGGTAAATCTTGTTGGAGCATCGAAAACTCTATCAACAAAATTTAAGCTGATATAATCTGCAATCATGATTTTCTTTATAAGCCCCATCATTATTAACATTAAGCCCATTGCCATATCTTTTTTTGACAGAAAATATTTTTGCCGAACTTGTGGTAAAAAGTTAATAGCTCTATCAATTGGGCCAGATAAAATGTTTGGGAAAAAACTAACAAACAGAAAATAATCTCTAAAACTATCTGTCGGCTCCATAGCTTCTAGGTAAATATCAAGAATATAGCTTAACGATTTAAATGTGTAAAACGAAATTCCTAGAGGGAGAATAATATCTAATAATTCCAATTGGCCCAGTTGAAGATTGTTAAGTAATTGGATAAAGAAATTTGTGTATTTAAAATAGACTAGCAATCCGAGGTTAAAAATTAGAGCAAGAAAAAGAAATATTCTTTTCTTGCTTTGGGTTTCAGATTTCCCCATCCATTTACCAAAAAAGAAATTAGCAACAGCATTTAATATTAATATTAAAAGAAATAATCCACTTGCTTTATAATAGATATAGAGCGAAAAAACAATTAGAAGTGAAATACGTAAATTATTCGATTTCGCAAATAGCCTATAGAATATGAGCAATCCGAAAAAAAGAAAGAAAAAGAGAGATGAACCAAATAATAGTGGATCACTTGGATCGAATAAAAGCAGGTCAGGGATTTTACTAAAATCTACTCCAAACATATATCTTCCGTATTAGATTAATTAGATAATTTTGAATCGACAAGTTTCTGCAAAGCACCAACGTTATTACATTTTAATACTTCAAGCCCTTTGAAACGTACACCATAATCTTTTTCAATTGCAACAATAATATTTGCATGGTTTAGTGAATCCCAGCCTGGTACTTGCGGAGCTTCTGTTTGATCGTTTATTTCTATTGTTGATGGGTCGAGATATAATTCATCACAAATTATTTTTTTTAATCTATCGCTTATCATTTTATACTCCAAACTTGTTCGTCATTTTTGTTTTTAATTCTTTCTCTGTTAGCTTTTCTGCTTGGCTTACCAGAAGAACTTTTTATTAGCCAACGTGAAGGGGCAAGATATACTTTATTAATATTAATGTTTACGCTCATACCAGCTCGAAGAATATCAAGTCTGAGTTTTTTCAACTCTTCTTCGGTTTCAAAATTTGTTTCAGCAACAATACTAATTTGTTCGGTTCCTAGCTCTGTATCATCTTCACCAAAAGCTATAACTCTACCAGGCAAAACATTTTCAACTTTACCAACAACATCTTCAACATCTTCTGGATAAACATTATTACCTGCAACAATAATTACATCTTTTTTACGTCCGATTACATAGAGTTCGTCATTATACAAAAACCCAATATCACCAGTGTAGTACCAGCCTTCATCATCTAGGACTTCGGCTGTTTTCTCTGGATAATTTCTATAACCTGAAAACATTGAAATTGATTTTACTGCAATTTCACCTGAACCATCTCCGTCAACTTCATCACGATTATTGTCAACAATTTTAATTTCGCATTCTTCAATTATATTTCCAGAAGAAACACAAACTCTATTTTTGGTTTCATCATTACTAATTACAACTTTACCGCTAGACAATGATTCTCTATCTATGGAAATTTCGGCCGCCCGTTTGCCTGGCTCAGTTTGAGTAACAGTTAAAGTAGTCTCTGCCATTGCGTACATTGCACCGAGGGCGTTCTCATTTAATCCGAACTCGTTAAAGCGTTCAAAAAATTTCTTATGGCTTTCAGCTCTCACGGGTTCGCTACAGTTAACTATCATTCTAAGACTTTCTAAAGTAATATCTTCCATTTCTTCATCGGATAGTTTACTAGCCATCAAATTATATGCAAAATTTGGTAACCATGTAAGAGTAGCTTTCTCCTCCGATGCTGCCATAAATAAAAGTATCGGTGCAAGAACCCACTCAAATGGATCTATCTGAATTGAAGTTACTCCCGAAGCGAGTGCAAGATGATATGCAGCAATCAAGCCCATATCGTGATAAAGTGGAAGCCAACTTACTATTTTATCGTTTTCAGAAAGTTCAATTGATTTTCCATAGTTCTCAACATGACTTAAAATAGCGGAATGCGACAATACAACAGGCTTCTGTAAACCAGTTGTACCTGAGGAATGTTGAAGCAACATTGGTTCATTCTCCTTAATACCAGCTCTAATAAAATTCAGCTCTTGAAGGGACTCTTTATCAATTTCTTTATGAAAATTCCACTCTAGAGGGAAAAACAATTCGTTTACAGTTGTCTCTTTGTCTTCAACAAAAGGAAGAATAAGATCTTCCAATTCTGTTTCAGTAAAAATCCAATCTAGCCCAGAACGTTGTGCCATACCAGTAAGTCCTTGTCGGAATTTTTCTGGATGCAGACGTGGATTTGGATAAGCAAGAACAGATGGCAAAGCTCCAATTCCAGTAATGCCAAGATAGAAAGGATAAAAATAAGGATTGTGCCTAATAATAATTGCACAAACATCACCCTTTTTTACACCAATGTTTTTCAAATAAAGTGAAAATTTATTGGCGGTTTCTAACAGTGCAGCATATGTCCAACGGACTGGTTCATCGGCAGCACGATAATGAATTATTGCTTCCTTGTCTGGCGTTGTCTGAGCAAAATACTGCCATCTTTCCCAAAGTGTGTTTCCTTGTAGCGATGAAAAATCAATCATAGTTTTCTCTTAAAAAGTTATTTGTATTTTTCCATTAATTCATTAAAAAGCATTTTTGCTTCTTCTTTTGCCCCAATATCATTAAAGTGGATATAATCTTTAAAAGCTCTTGGTGGATTTGAATCTACCCATTTTTCCATCGAGTTTTTTCCGCCCATTGCTTCAAATAAATTCCAAAATGCAATATCAGTTTTTTCTGCAATATTTTTTTGAGCTTCAACTAATTTTGGAACTGCTGGATCCGTAATAAATTATGAACCTTTCTTAACACATTTATCGTGCACGCCAACTAAAAGAAAACTTGCATTTGGCATTGAGGATTTCATTCCTTTAATAACTTTAATCATATTCTTTTCGTAGCGTGAAAAATTAGTTTTATTTCCACTTAAAATATTCAACCCAAATTCAAGAATAACTAATTTATAGTCTAATTTTTTATCAAATGATTTTACATCGTCAAGTGATATTTTCTTTAAATCCACTCCTGAATTTCCACGTAATGCGTAGTTGTCAACATAAACGCCGTTACCACTTTCTAAACTTATTCCATAATAGTTAGCCGATTTTGCTTTGGGAAAAGTGAATTTAACTGACTTTGATTTCTCCGCTTTTATTTCAAGTATATTAAGCTTATCTCCTCTAGAAAGAGATTTTGTAACAGTTTTTTGACCATTGAGAGAATAATCAATTTTAGCTGTACTACTAGCGTTGGAATATAATAGTTTTACAACATCAAAACTTTTTACAGTCTTGTAGCGTTTGTTTGTTTTCATCTGCACCCAGCTACCATCTGCATTTACATATACATGCCCACTAATTCCAACAGGTAATTTAGCTTTATTTCTTGTATAAATTGAAGCAGTTGTCCAATCATCCGAAAAACTTAAATCTGTAGTTTGTCTAAAATTAACATCGTGAGAAGTAATTGGCACCATCCCAACTCCTTTCCCACCAAACTTTTTCTGAAAGAAATCTCTTAAATCCGAAGAAATTAAATCACCTTCAAGAGTTGAATCACCAAAATGAGCAATACGTACTTGCTTGTTTTTTGCATGCTTCAAGGCCGAGAAAAATTTATTTAGTTGAGAAACATTTCCACCTAATTGCTTTCCTTTTACTGGGGGAACAGCTTTTGAATAATTTTCTAATTTATCCGATTCTGCTTCTATAAATTTTGAAAGAAAGTCCAGATTAATTATCCTGGCTAAATTGTATTGAGGTTTTCCTTCGAGTAATGCTGAATCGTTTTCAGTTTCAGAATCATTATAATATTCTTCATCTTCATTGAACTCTTCATCATCAAACTCTTCATCGTAATAATCATCTGAACGGATATCACTTAAAAAGTCAACTTGTTTAATCTCTAATCCTAATACTTCAATTCCATCTGGGGCATAAGAATTTATTACTAATAGTAGTAGTGCTATTCCAATAATGATTACTGGACTATTTATTTTATTTTCTTTCATTTTCTAGCCTTATTTTATAAACTATATTTACGTAAAACTTTATCCACTTCTCTTCCCCAATATTTGAATCCTTCACCGTTTAAGTGAATTCCATCGTAGGTTAAATTGCTTTTTAAATAGTTTGATTTCGACATTTTTCTATTCAAATTGACAAACTCAAAGCCATTCTCTTTAGCGTATTTTGCTAACAGTTTGTTAAATTTAATAATTTCTATAT
>JAQICK010000410.1 GCA_027858595.1 Melioribacteraceae bacterium | reverse complement strand
TTTAGTTGGATTACTATATTAAGTTTTAGACATTCCAGTTTATTATCAACATGTTGTCGAAAAATGCAAGACTATTTATCTTGTTTATAATTGTAAAGGATGTAACTTAATTTATTTTTCTGAAAAATCAAAAGAAAATATAAATAAGAAGATGAAATAGTATTGAGTGTGATTTAAATTTGGCTAATTTAAATATAATTGAAGATTGTTTTGTTCTGTAACGGTTTGGCTTAGTGCAATAGCTGATTCGAAGATGATTCATTTTCGGTTGGCAAGACAGAATAGGACTCGTCGAGAAAATACGGTACAGACTAGAGCCGCTATTGCATATGAGCTATTGTTGCTCACGGTTTGTTATTTTAGTTTCTTTTTATATTCAATTATTTTTAATAGATCTTCAATTTGTTCTTTTGTTTTCATATTTATTGTTAAAGGTATTAATTTCCCAATGTTTTTACTGTTTTTAAAATCTTCTTTAATGCTATTTTCAATATCCAATTCCACAATTCCTAAACGAGTTTTTTCAGTAAAATAGAATCCTACTTTAAAAAATTTGTCCCAAATTGATATCCAAAAAACGGTCTTCTTTTTATTTAAGACTTTGCATAAACAAGACTTACCGTCATTATAATATTTCCATTCGTAGGTTAAACTAAATTCATTATTTGAGATAATTTCTATTAACTCATTAAAAGCTAAATAGCTTTCTCCTAACGCATTTTCTATGACTACATTAGTTGGTTGTACATCGAGTTCTCTTAATAATCTTGTTTCCATAATTTTAAGTGTTTTGTATTTCATTTGAATGATTTAAATAGTTCCACAACGGTTTCAGCCTTGTCTTCTTACCATTTCCTTAATCCAGATTGGAGCGAAGGGAGAAGTACAAGCTTTGGAAACTGGAAAGTCTCTATAGATTCCCAACTTTTCTCCAATTGCTAGAGCCCGTTTGCGGTGTTCAGGAAATTGTATCCCGATTTGTGCAAGAGCACTATTCATTGTCCATTGAATTTGTGGTGCAGATTTTTCCATTTCGGATTCAATGCGATCTAGAATCACATCTAGTTCAAGTCCTTCTGGATTATGCACTACACGTGAAGCAGTCAGGTTCCAGCCTGCACGTGCTGCCATGGGCTGATTAGAAGTCATCCATAGTTGACGAAGGTTCTCCTTTTCGGGGTGGTTTTTAACTACGTATGAATTTAACCAGTCAGCTAGCTGGTTAAATGCAACAGATTGCACTATTTTATCCATTTCTTCTATTGACAACTCATCTGGTTTAATAATAAGTGTTGCTAAAAGTCTTGCATCAATATTTTCGGTATCCCATAAAGAAAGAGCTAGTTCATGATTTACTTTTATTTTTTTTGCCAGTTTTTTAATTTCTCCAAGTCTGACACCGAACTGATTGTCGTCTGCACCATGCTTGGTGTTTTGTGCACGCATTTTCTCGTTTCCGAGTGCTTCAAGCTGTTTGAGAGTTTCTTTGAGAGTCATGTTTGCTTCCTAATTAATTTTTGCTAGCGTTACTTGGGTATAAAACTGTTCGGGAATGCATCCGTGTTTCAGTGTAACCCGTTGATACAAAAACAAATATAACAATAACTTGACAAAACTTTATTAAAACCCACATGTTTTATAACTCAATGTTATAGGCTGGTTTTTTATGGCTGAGTTCTAATTATGACAACAAATAATGCTCTGCTATTTTTGCAGTATTATTTCAATGTCATTTCTTCCAAAGCAATTCCCTTGGAAGAAATGAGCTTGCTTTGAAGCGATTGAGAACCGTAAGCTCACCGAAGGTAAATCCCCTACTATTCACAAGATTTCTCACCCACAAAACGGGTTCGAAATGACAGATCCTTTTTTTTAAAAGATTATCTATTGATATCATTAAGATTAAATAATGCTGTCATCATTAGAACTCAGCCGTTTTTATTAACTATTTTATTGTTAATTTTTTAATTCAAGTATTTCTTAGAAAAACAGAGTATCTTATAACTGGTTTATACCAGTTTTGATTTCAATCAGTCGTTACTCCCTTTTGCTACTTAAATAATAAAAATCTCTCTCTCCAGCAAATTATTTCTCGTTGAATTACGGATTGTTGTGCCAATAATAATTTATTTTACAACAAAGGAGCATTCATGAAAAAACTAACCTTAGGCGTTATTGGAACATCAAGAAAAGAAGATGAAAAACGTGTGCCAATTCATCCAGACCATCTATCACGTTTACCAGAGGATATTAGGAAACAATTAATTTTTGAAAAGGGCTACGGAGTACCTTTTGGATTAGATGATGATTTTTTTGTTTCTCAAACTGGAGGAATTGCTTCTCGTCATGAATTATTAACTGAAATTGGTTCAGTAATTATTGCGAAACCTGTATTAGCTGATTTACAAGAAATACGTGAAGGAGGCTTCATTTGGGGTTATCCGCATTGTGCGCAGCAAGGGGACATTACACAAACTGCAATAGATCGAAAATTAACATTAATTGCATTTGAGGATATGTTTGTTTGGGCTCCAAATGGTCAAATTGGGAGACATACGTTTTATAAGAATAATGAAATGGCAGGCTATTGTGCAGTTATTCATGCTTTACAATTAAGGGGCATTGATGGTCATTATGGGAACCAACGTAAAGTTATTATTTTTAGTTTCGGGGCAGTTAGTCGTGGTGCTATTTATGCACTAAAAGCCCATGGTTTCAGAGATATTACAATTTGTATTCAAAGGCCTGATTATGAAGTGCGTGAAGAAATTTTAGGTGTTCATTATGTTCGTATTCGTGAAGGGAATAATGGGGAGGCTAGAATGGTAATTATAGAACATGATGGAACAGTTAGACCTTTATCCGATTTAATTAGTGAGTCTGAAATAATTATTAATGGCACTTATCAGGATACAGATAATCCTATCAATTTTGTTAATGAAGATGAAAAAGATTCTTTAAAAGTAGGAAGTTTAATTATTGATGTTAGTTGCGACGAAGGTATGGGATTCTATTTTGCTAAACCTACTACTTTTAAAAACCCAATTTTGAATATTGATAAAATAGACTATTATGCAGTTGATCATACGCCAAGTTACTTATGGGAAAGTGCTTCAAGGTCAATATCTGCAGCACTAATTATTTATTTACGAACAATTTTAGAAGGTCATGAAAGTTGGATGAAAAATCCTACAATTCAACATGCTATTAATTCCGATAAGGGTGTGATTAAAAAAGAATCTGTTTTAACTTTTCAGAATCGTTCACCAAATTATCCACATGATTTTATAAGAAGTTAACGATTCTTAATTATTGTTAATTTAGGCTAAGTTCTAAGTAATTCAGCATTATTTAATTGTAATGTTATCAATAGATAATCTAAAAAAAGAATTTGTCATTTCGAACCCTTTTCTTGGGTGAGAAATCTCGTGAATTGTGGGAGATTTCTCAAGCGCTACAAAACAAGCTCTTTTCGAAATGACATTGAAAATATACTGAGCAAATAAAATAGAAT
>JAQICK010000296.1 GCA_027858595.1 Melioribacteraceae bacterium | reverse complement strand
CTCTCAAGAGGGGACTTTTAAAAATCTCAACTCAAATAATCCATTCAATCATGTCCAGTTCTAGGTAAGAAATGCTGTCAACTTAAGGAAATATTTAATCGTTTCAAATGTGGCTATCTGTAAGATTCCTTTGGAAAAGCCAGTATAAGTTTTTTTTGCTAAATCCGTTGACTAAAGTCAACGGTAATTACCGTCGCTTCTAGTAGCTGTCTGAAAACACTTATATTTTATTAACCAACGGATTTATCCGTTGGAATATAAGCGAAAAACGAACTTTCCCGAACAGACTTCAGTTTGTGAGGGGTATTTTCACACAGCCTCTAAGCATTGGGTTAAAAACAATTAAGACAAAACGGCTTTAGCCACATATTCAGCCTTAAGTTCACAGAATTGCTCGAGACGAGGGGACTTTTAAATTTATTATATCCATAATAATCCCCACTTGAGAGGGGAAAGATGCGGTTTTTTCGCATCAAGGGGTGTGTGCTTTTTTACGCTTGTTAATTAAATTCTAATGTATATTTTAGGGTAATACATAAAAGAACACCGCCACAAAATGACAAAAGGCAGCAACTAAAACAAACAAATGAAAGATGGCATGATTGAATTTTATTTTTTTAATGCTGTATAAAATTGCACCAATTGTATATAACACTCCGCCGGCAATAAGCCAAGTTAAACCCTCTAAAGGGAAGTTGTTAATTAATGGCTTTATGGCAAATATTACAATCCAACCCATAAATACATACATTGCTGTTGAAATTATACTATATTTTCCAGTAAAGAATAGCTTAAGAACAATTCCAATTAAAGCCATCCCCCAAGTAACACCAAAAATTACCCAACCAATTGTACCATGTAAAGTTACCAATGCAAAAGGAGTATAAGTACCAGCAATGAGAACATAGATAGATGTGTGATCAAATATCCTCAATCTGCTTCTCAACTCTGGTTTTTTTGAGCTATGGTAAATAGTAGAAGCGGCAAATAATATAATTAAACTTGCACCGAAAATGCTAAAACTAACAATGTGCCAAATGTCTCCGTGCAAAATTGCAAACGTAACTAAAAATACCAAGCCAACAATACTCAAAACGAAACCAATTGCATGAGAAATGATATTAATATTTTCTTCTAAAGGAGTGTAGTATTTTATTGCATTTATATCTTTCATATAACTGATTTTTACCGTTTATACATTTAAATGATTTCTTTGCTGGCGAAGATTTTTATTTGCACCTAAAGAAAGTCATTGGGTATTGATATTAAACAATGTCGGAGTAGTCCTTGACAGCAGTTAAATTTGAAGTGCTGCTACAAAAGTAATAATTTTTTATTTAAAATTTTTGTCTCAAGATTTGCTACTACAAGTTCGATAGATTTAGAATAATCATCAACAATTTTTGAAATTAATAATAGCTTATATATGTCTACATTTGGCGATTTGCTTAATTTATAATAATCTTTTAAAAATAGGATCAGCTTCTTGAAAGCAGAATTATTGTGGTAAAATAGTATGCCATCATCATTCTCAATAATTTTGGTTTCAATTTGTGAAGCATGAGATAATTGATGACGAATAGTATAAAAATGTTCAATAAAAATTAGTGAATCTATCTCTTCGGCCAAAATTTCTTTTATAGTTAATCCATATAAGTTTTTGAAATGGGCCTTTAAACCATCAAATCCACTGCAACGAATGATTTCGGATTTAGCTTTTTCATATATTGTGTTATTTTCTTCAGAAACTGGGAAAATGAGTTCTAATCTCCTGACTAATAGATTTTCTATAGCTCCCTCAAGAAATGCAGTAGAATTAAGAATTATTGAAGTATTTATAGCCACCACGAGAGGTGCATTTTCTCTCATAACTTTAGTAAAATCATTGTTTTGGATACCAGAGGTAACTAAACTTCCTTTGATTTTCAAATCTCCTTCTCCAAGAACATAATAATAGTCAGGACGAAGAGTTCGAAGTACGGAGGTATTTCTCTGTAGAATCTCATATGTAGTATACCGTACCTGATCTTTCATCATGATTGAATCTCGTTGTTTTTCTCTTTTTTAAAATAGAAGTACAATGGCAACCCAGTAAAAATTAAGGATAAGCATGCTAACAAACCGCCGAGTGGAAAAGCTAAGAAAGCACCGTATGCTAAATAAAGTTGCACTATAACAGAAACACCACCCATAATTTTCCATGCAGGTGATTTGTATGTTGGTTTGTAGTCTTTCTTTTTATGAAGCCAAAAAATTGAACCATAAACTAATGTGTTTTGCAGAACGTAGGAAAGTGTAAAATATCCTAGCAAATCACCCAAATCACCAAACAATAATACTACTGCAAATATTGATTGAAAAACAATTGAGAATGAAGGAGTTAAAAACTTTGGATGTAAATTACCAAATCGTTTAAAAAATAGTCCATCCTTAGCCATTGCATATTCTAATCTAGGTTGTGTAATAACCGATGAGTTCATAACACCCAGCATTGAAACAAAAACAGCTATTGCAAAAACTCCACCGGCAATTCCAGAAAATCCTTCAATATATTGGAAAGGATTAATAAATTTTCCTTCCTCCACAGAAATTAAATCTTGGAACGGAACAATTGCGCTTGTGAACATTGAAATTAAAACATAGGAAGCCATCACAAAAAGGACTGAACCGATTAAAGCTCTTGGTAAATTTTTAGTAGGATCTTTAACTTCGCCAGAAGTATAAAGAATGTTTAAGAAACCAGCATAAGCCCAAATAGTTGCAGCAACACCAGCAGTAATCATTGTTAAAGAAATTGGTTGACCTTCATTTGTTTTAAATAAAGATTCAACGTACAAGTTACCATCGCCAATAAAGAAAAATCCAATAATAACAACAGCTAAAAGAGGAAACAGTTTTGCGAAAGTTAAAACGACCTGAACATTTCCTCCAGTTTTCACGCTTCTATATTGAATGGCAGTAAACACCGCAATTAATACTGCTGCAAATATTTTAGCATAAATTCCTAAGCCTAAACTTGGGAAGTAAAAACTTAATGCATCGGCGGCTAATAACCCAATAATTGTAAGAGTAGGAGTATCGCTAATTGGAAGGCAGTCCAAGTATAAATAAAAGCTAAAAAGGGTGAGCCAGCTTTGTGGATAAAGTGATACGGTCCACCTTGGTCAGGATATGCTGTTCCCATTTCTGCAAGAATAAATATTTGTGGAAGCCAAACTAAACCACCTAAGAACCAGATAAACACTGCAATCCAAGAATTGCCAGCTATTGCAGCTACTATTGGAATGTTTATAAATATTCCGGAGCCAATAACTTGTCCTATTATAATAGAAGAAGTCTGTGTTAGATTTAATTGTCGTTTCGGTAGTAAAGTCATATTACTTTAAATTCCCTTTATACTCTTTCATATAAATAATTGTCATTTCGAATCTAATTCCTAAGTGATGTTTCTTAGAATCACTCGAGATTTCTCTCCCGATAAAAACATCG
>JAQICK010000372.1 GCA_027858595.1 Melioribacteraceae bacterium | reverse complement strand
AATTAAAAAATAACCTGCAAGAACATATGAACTTATTACAAGCAAAGCCCATGAGAGTGAAAAAATATTTTAACCATAAAGATATCAATTATGCCGCTTAATAACGGTTATTTAGCGTCAGGTTAATAGTTCGCCTAATACATTTTTAGGAACCATTAGTAACCTTTCTTTTGGATTTTATGTTTTTGCAAATATATGCGTAAAATTTATACTTCAACTATAACGATAATTATATAAATGGACAAGAGCTCCAGCTTCTTTGGTTTGATTTATTCTGCGAGAGAATTGAATAATTACTTATTTTTACACACTTAAATTATTGAATAAAAGACAACCCAATTAAGGTATTAAAATGATAAAAAATCCAATTGTTGGAATTATAATGGGAAGTGATTCAGATTTATCTGTAATGGAAAAAACTTTTGCAGTAATGAAAGAATTTGATGTTCCATTTGAAGTAAAAATAATTTCTGCACATAGAACACCAGATGTTCATGCAAAGTATTCCAAAACTGCTGCCGAACGTGGAATAAAAGTAATAATAGCAGCTGCTGGCATGGCTGCTCATTTACCCGGTGTTACTGCTGGACACACACACTTGCCTGTTATAGGTGTTCCTATTAGTGGTAAAAATTTGGACGGAATGGATGCACTAATGGCAATTGTTCAAATGCCTCCGGGAATACCAGTTGCAACCGTTGCAGTTGATGGAGCAAAAAATGCTGGATTACTCGCAGTACAAATACTTGCTCTTTCTGATTCCGAGCTTACTGCAAAATATATTCAGTTCAAAAAAAATATGGCTGAAGAGTCAATGAGAAAAAATGAGAAGTTAAAATTCTAGGCGAGAAGTAAAAGGTGAGAAGTGAGAGTCTTTAACCTCTTGTTTCTTACCTCTATTTTTTTTACGGTTCTTGTAAACCATTTGTTTTTCTAATTCCAATTCCTGTTATTCCCTTTTGAGTCCACTCAAATTTTTCTATACATTTTTCTTTTCGTTCTACACAGTTTGCATACTCACAAAATTTGCAAAGTTCATAATCGCAATAATCCAGATGAATTTTAAATTGCGACTCCGGAAGTATTTTGTTCATTTCCGACAAAACCAATTCATCCGATTTGTGTGCTTCCTTTATTGTAAAATAGTAAGGCAGAACAAGGTGAAAGTCAACAAATGTATTATTTGCAGATTTCCAGAAACGCAATTCATGAAGATCAATCCACTCTGGTTTTCTAATAGAGATAATTTTTTCGGAAATTAATTTCATTGTTTCGCAATCAACTTCATTCATCAATCCACCAACAGATTCACGTACTAATTTGTAGCCTGTAAACAAAATATTGACAGCAACTATTATCGCAATAATTGGATCAAAGATTGGAATATCTGTTAATAGCACAACACCAAGTCCAACAATAATTCCAAAACTTGTGTAAACATCCGCCATAATATGTTTGGCATCGGCAATTAGTGTAAGTGAATTTGTCCTTTCTCCAATTCCTTTTATATACAACGACAGAAACAAATTTGCAGATGATGATACACCAAGCAACAATATTCCAAGACCAAGCTGAGTTGGTTCAGCACCAACAATTATTTTTGATATACCAGAATAAATAATTACCAATCCAGCAATAGCAATTAACAGCCCTTCAAATCCAGCAGAGAAATACTCAATTTTACCATGCCCATACGGATGATCTTTATCAGCAGGCATCGAGCTAACTATAATACTGTAGAGGGCAACTGCAGCTGCAACAATATTGATAATTGATTCCGCTGCATCAGAGAATATTGCAGCAGAGTCTGTAACTAAAAAGGCACTAAACTTGGTAATAAAAATAATTATTCCAGCCACAAGTGAAACCTTGGCTCCACGTTTTTTTAAGTTATTATTCAATAGGTCGTTCATCTATAATTTCCGATAAAAGTAAAATAGGTTTTTGGAAATAACTCGGCAACGGTTCTTGCCTTTTCAAGTGAATCAAATATTCCATAGACCGTTGAACCGGTTCCGCTCATTAGTGAAAAGAGTGCTCCGTTATTGTATATTTTATTTTTTATCTCTGCAATTTCTGGATAAAGTTTAAATACGCTTTTTTCAAAATCGTTAATCACTTTTCCATCCCACTCACTTATTTGATACTGTTGAATTTCTGAATAGTTGAAATTATTTTGCTTTGGAATAATGTTAGAGAAAGCTTCTTTTGTTGAGATATGAATTCCTGGATTAACTAATAAAATTGGGTTATCAATTTTGAAATTCAATTTTGTTAAATCTTCTCCTTTCGACTTTCCAATATTTGGATAATCATACAAGAACAATGGAACATCCGAACCTAATTCTAAAGCCATAATCTTTAATAAGTCAATAGATAAGTTTAACTCATAGAGTTTATTTATTGCTTTCAAAGTTGAAGCACCATCAGCACTACCACCTCCAAGCCCAGCACCGATAGAAATATTTTTCTTTAAGAAAATTTTTACATTTAATTTCTTATCTGTTTTTTGTTGAAGCAATTGAACAGCTTTTAGAATTATATTATCCTCAACTAATTCTTGATGCTTACCTTCTATAACCAATTCCAATTTATATGACTTTTCAAAAGTTAACACATCAAATAAATCGCTAATTTGATAAAATATTGTTTCAAGATTATGAAATCCATCATCTCTTTTTTTAATAATATTTAATCCAACATTTATTTTAGCCTTAGCTTTAACTTCTATTCTTTCCAATTATAAATTCCTTTATAGCCTTTGTATGTTCTGGCGATGAACCACAACACGAGCCAATAAAAAATGGTTCATTTTTAAAATTCTGATTAACAATACCAATATAATTAGCTGGAGTTACACCTTCAAATATTTCTGTGTCGGTAAAATTTCCACTTCCGCAATTAAGATAAAATCCCCATCTCATTTTTGTATCAATATTACCAATTATTCCACTAAATATTTCTGGAGTTACACAATTGATTCCTACAGCGATAGGATTAAAATCGGCAACATATTTTAGGATTTCATTTAGAGTTTCACCACTTAGTATTTTTCCGTCTTGTGTTACAAATAGACTTATTATAAAAGGAATTTGATTAGCATTGCAATGTTTACAAATAATTTTAATTTCATCAAAATGGCTCTGTGTTTCGTTTAGAATAAAATCAACTCCACTTTCCCAAAGCATATCAACGTGGCTTTTGTGATTTAGTTCAATCTCATTTTTCGACGTATTCCGAAAAGTTTGGTAAGAATCTTCAGCAGATGGATTAGAGCCAGCGACAAATATATTTCCATTTTCTTCAATAGCTTCTTTTGCCAATTCGACACTTGCTTTAACAAAATCAATATTTGATATTTTAAGTAATGCTTTGTTATACGCAGTAGGATTTGTTCTAAATGTATTTGTCGTTATAATATCTGCACCTGCATTGATATACTCTTTGTGAACTTCAATCACTTTTTCTGGGGCAACAATATTTGCGTAAGAACTCCAAAGTGTTTTGTGCAGCTCTACATTACGTTGTTGTATAAGGCTGCCAATTGCTCCATCTAAAACAAGGGGCCTTTTTACATTTTCATAATATGTAATTATATTTTTCACACTAGACTCATTAGGAATTTGAAATATAATAATCAAATACAGAGCACAAAAATTCAAACATTACTCTGTGGGGATACTACCAGACAATAATTGCAGGATGTTTCTTCTAATTTAGCTTTTTCAATTTATTCATTTTTTTTGAATTTTATTATTTGAGTTTTTCTATTATTTTGAATTTATTCCTCCGATACCATCTCTGTATTTGAGGGAATTCCTGGACGCACTAACAGAACTTTTTCTTTTTCAATTAATACTTTACCTGGTTCCATGCCTTTTTTCTTTCTCACAAATTTAGCCAGTGTGTATGATACAGGAGCTGTTCCGGCTGTTTTTGCTTTGGAATAAAATGCGGCAATCTGAGCAGCATTTTTAATTATATTTTTAGGAACACCAACTTTTGCATCATCAACCCTCAAAACTACATGTGAGCCTGGCAATCCGCGTGCATGAAACCAGTAATCATTTTGTTTTGCAATTTTAATCGAGAGCTTATCGTTGCTCTTGCTATCTCTACCAACTAGCACTTTATATTTCCCATCAATTAACAGCTCTCTAAGCTTTACTCCATCAGTCACTTTTTTCTTCTCGTTCTTTTTATCTGATATTTTTAGTTTTGCTTTTATTTCAATGTATTCATCAACAGAATTCGCATTCTCAAACTCTGTTTCAATTACTTTTAATTTATCAAACTTTCCCAATGAACTTAAATACAATTCTTCAGAAATTTTGAAATTGATTTTTTCATCCTTTGCTTTCTCAAAATATAAATCAATTGATTTTTGTGGTACATTCTTAGGATTTAGTTTAATAATTATTTCATTATTAGTAATGTAATCCACAACTTTTACTATTTCCATTCCTTTAATCAGAAGATGTCTATTGGCTAACAACAGATTCCCATAATTGTAATACTCGTGGCTTCTTTCACCTTTCTCTATTCTGCCTTTTAGATTATTTAATTTGTTAGCTGTTCTCTCAAGCTCTTTATGCAACTGCTTTGTAATCTCTTTCTTTAGTCGATTGATTTTTTCAAATCGATAATGCTTTTGTAAAAATTTGGAAATTGCTGTGTTGCAATCATCAAAAGCAATATCTTGGTTACTCTGAAATATTCTATAACTCTCAGGTGCAAAACGAATTTTCTCTTCGTCCTTGTGTTCAAATACTTTAATTTTACCGGAATATAGTTCCTTTAAAATTTGATGAAACAATTGTTCGTATGAGTTTCCCTTGACATACCTATATTTCATTTCTGAAATAATCTCTTTAGGAATAAAAGAATATTCTTTTTTGATTTTTCGTGAATCAAATCCAACAAATAAGTTTTCATCAATTTCATGAAAAATATTTTTTGTTGTAAACTCACTATTTGCAACACGTTCTATTATTTCACTATCCCCTTTGCTTTTTCGCAATTCCTCAAAAACTTCAGAGTTTCTAATAAAAAAGATATTAGTCCTTCCACCCATTATTGAATAGAGTATTTCAAAGTCTCCAAGTTTTAGTTTAATAAGCCTATCGTTTTTTGAAATCTCTACCATTCTTATTACATCAATTTTGTTCAAAACATTTAGCTGAACTATATTCTTTTTTGCTTTACGATGATTATTCTTAATGGCCAAGTATGGAAGTGACGGATTAGTTGAAATGAACAAATGCCTGTAAGGATTTTCATCCGTAGGTATTGAAATAAGCAACGAGTTTTTTTCTTGTGAATAGATTTCGTCTACTTTGCTACCATGTAGTATTCTGTTCAATTCAACAATTGTTCTATTTAAGTAGTAATAATTTCTTAGCATTTTTATTCTGTTTTAAAGTTCAAATATACAAAACATAGAAACGTGCATACTTAATATTAAATGTTTTTAGAGTGATTGTTTAAAAACATCAGTCTTGATTTTTTTCCTATAAGCAAAAACTTTAGCTTTGTTTTTTGCTTATAGGCAAATATATTAGTATCATTACTTTACTTTAATTGAGATAATTATGCAAAAAGAACGATATTTAACCAAAAATATTGTGAATGACATCCAAGAAAAAATGGTTTTTATTGGTGGAGCAAGGCAAGTTGGAAAGACAACTTTGGCTAGAGATATTGTATCAGCTGAAATTGATAATTCGCAATATTTTAATTGGGATTATACACCAGATAGAAAAAAAATTAAAAATTTAGAATTACCTGGCAATAATTCCCTCTTAATTTTTGATGAAATACACAAATACAAAAAATGGAAAACCACTATAAAAGGTATTTATGATGTTCACAAAGAGAAGTATAAAATTATTGTAACTGGTAGTGCAAAGATGAATGTTTTTAGAAAAGGTGGAGACTCATTGCAAGGCAGATATCATTATTACAATTTACACCCTTTTTCTCTTGCCGAAGTGTCATGCACAAAAAATAATTTTTCCGTATTAGATGAGTTGCAAATTAATACACAAAATAATACAGAACAATTTGAAACACTTTTTAAGTTTGGTGGTTTTCCAGAAGTTCTTATTAATGAAAGCACACGTGGTCTCAGACGTTGGCACAATGAAAAGTTAGAGCGGCTCTTTAGAGAAGATATTCGTGATGTTGAAAATATTAGGGATATCGGAAGTATGAAATTACTTGGCGATATGCTTCCCCAAAAAGTTGGAAGCCCTCTCTCCATCAATGCTATAAGAGAAGATTTAGAAGTTAGCCACAGGGCTGTAACGAATTGGTTATCCATATTAGAATTATTTTATTATCATTTTAGAATTTATCCATTTCACTCAAATAAAATACGTTCCTTAAAAAAGGAGGCGAAACTTTATTTAACCGATTGGTCTGAAATAGAAGAGGAAGGAATTAGATTTGAAAACTTAATTGCATCCCATCTTCTAAAATTTGTTGAATATTTGAAGCAATCCGAAGGCTATAAAACAGAGCTAAACTATTTACGAAATGTTGATAAAAAAG
>JAQICK010000083.1 GCA_027858595.1 Melioribacteraceae bacterium | reverse complement strand
GATATTTCATATCGGATGTTTGGGAAATGCAATGCTGATTCCTGAATGTTACCATTTGAATACATAACCATTGGACCAACAATTCCCCAATCTTTATTATCATGAATAGTCTTAAACATATTAATAATTGAACTATCTGTTAGAAAAGTATCAGGATTTAGTAAAAGACAATAGTCACTTTGTGCAACTTCAATTCCTCTATTATTTGCATAACCAAAACCATAATTTTTGCTTAAAAAAATAAATTTCACATCCTTATTATCTTCAGCCAATTTAATAATATCTTTTTCAGGAGAACAATTATCAACTATAATAATCTCATACTGGAGCTCATTTATAAATTCATGAATAGATTTTAATAAATTCGCTATATATTTAGTTGTGTTATAATTAACTATAATTATTGAAATGTTCATTGAATAGTCTTTCTGCTTTTGTACTTTAAATTATTATATTCAAATTCTAAATATGCCCATATTAATGGAAAGAAAACATTTGTGCGATATTTTATAACTATTGGAGATAAAAAACTTAAAGCAATTATTCCAACAAGTCCAGAGATTAGCCCTATTACTACTGCTTTTATTTTTATATCATTAGTTAATGTTACAATTTGTAATCCGACATTTATAGACCTATAAAATACAAGTGCAATGAAAAAGAAACCAATAATTCCTCCTTTCCACAAGAAATAAAACCAAGAATTATCTATATAACTATTGCGGAGTTGCGAATTACCCAAAAATTGATACCTTAGAAAATCACCAAGTCCCCATCCAAATATGGGCTTCTCATAAAATTTTTGCATTGCATACCATCCCATTTCTACTCTCATCAAAAAAGAATGATCTTCCGTAGGGTTGGCAATTGATTTGGCTCTGTCTTCAACACTTTCAGTATCTCCAAGTGCTTCATTAGCTTTCGTATTGCTAATTGTATAAACTACGAAAACCATTGAAAATACAAGAAAAACAGCAATAGCACTTTTCTTGAATAACGTCAGCCTATTCAAACTCCATAAATAAAAGATATAAACCGAAATAAGAGTGATTCCAGTAGTTACCCAAAGAGAGCGTGTTAAAGTGGATACCATCCCTAAAATTACAATTAGCAATATAACAATATAAAGTAGTTTGTTCTTTTCCCCTTTTAGAAACAGAAATAAAGAAAATAAAATACCACTAACAAATGGCAAGAAACCAGATTGGAATGTTACAAATCTGTCTCCACTTATAATTGACCCAAGTATAATATATTCAAAAGATATTAATATAAAAATAATTAAAAGGGCTTTAAAGATAATAAGATAATCATCACGCGTAGTTAAGTGATATCTAAATAAAATGATACTACCAAATAGCAAAAAATGGAACCCCTCAGAGAGAATGAATGTTTTGCTATAACCTTGCATAATACCCCAAATTCCAAGAAGAATATAATAAGTAGCAAAATAAAGAATAGGTTTTGACAAAATTTCAATATTTTTTTCCCTTTTAGCTCGCATCATGCTAACTGCAAAAGTATAAAATGCCAAAAGAAAAAGAGGTAATGCAAAAAATAATTCATACTGAAACTGATAATGCACAGCATTGTTTAGATAAATTAGTGGTAAAAAATAGAGTATTATAAGAATGTTATGAAATTTCTTTGTAGAAAATAAAAGAAGAAACATAACAAAAAAGATGCCATTTAATCCAATGAGAACTTCAATTTTTGATGTTTTCTTCAAAATAAAAATTTGAGTACTAATATTTGCCAAGATAAGTAGAAAGATTATAATATAGTTCGATATATTTAATTTTTTATTAATCAAGAAGTTTTTAACCTCTGCATAATTTTTAACATCGTATCCTTATTAAATTGATATGAGAGTATAATATAAACTACTATTCCTACCAAAATCATAAAGAATAAAATGAACATTTCGCTAAATACCCCACTTGTTAAAATCTTTACAAGGTACACAATAATTCCCATTGAAATGCTAATGCTAAAAGTAGGAAATAAATTTTTCCAGTAGTCAAAAACTTTTAATCCTATTAAATCAAATGGTATTTTTGAGCCTGGGTATACTAAAAGGAGGTTTGTTATTAAGTAACTTCCAGCAACTCCAAGAACTCCCCATTTAAGACCAAAATAGAATCCCAATACAGTAATTAATGCTGAAAAAATTCCCCATTGGAACCAAAGTTTAGTTCTATTTTTACTTTGATAAATAGCCCCTGCAAGAGTATAAACAGATTGTATCATTCCAATTGGAACTAATAAATATAGTAAATCAATTATAGAGGTCCATTTTTCCGAAAAAAATAGTTTAATCATATTTTCATTTACAACGAAAAAACCAATCATTAACGGAAAGGAAACAAATGCAATACTTTTCCCGACATTAAGATATAATTTTCTTGATTTAGAATTATCATTACCAATTTTTGAAAGAGCAGGATATAACACTTTACTCAGAATAGATGTAATATTTTTTATCGGAAAAAGCATAATTCTATATGCCAATGTATAAAAACCAAGTTCGGTCATTCCTAGAAATTTTCCTATCAAAAAATAATCAGCATTTCTAACAAAGAAATTTAGGATATTGAATCCTGAAAGATGTATCCCAAAATTGAAAACCTTTTTAACTTCACTAATGCTAAAATAGAATTTGGGTCTAAAATCAGAAAATATCCAGTTTAATATCATAAGAAGAAAAGAAACAGTTAATGTTTGGAAAACTAAAGCCCAAACACCATATTCTAATATTGCAAAAAGAATAGCAACCATTGCTCCGATAGAAATTGAGAAAATTTCTATTTTTGAAAGAATATCAAAATTCATGTTTTTTTCAAAAAGGGCATTCTGCAATGCCATTATTGTATTAAAAACAAAATTTATTGATAATACTTCTAATATGAACTCTAACTCTGGTATTTCGTAAAAAACAGCAATAAGTGTAGAGCTATAAAAAAGAATGGCGGAAAAAAAAATACCAATAAAAACATTTAACCAAAAGACGGATGAAAGTAACTCTTCTGATTTATCTTCAAGTTGTATCAAAGCTGCTGAAAACCCAAAATCCTTCACTGAATTGAAGAAGCCTATAAAAATCATTGCAGTACTCATTAACCCAAAATCAGAAGGGGACAAATACACAACTAAAACCAATAAAGTTATATACTGCAGAACTATTCTAATAATTTTAGAAAATGATGCCCACTTTACACTTGTAACTACTTGGTTACTTACACTCATATTAGTAACCTAAAGTTTACTTATTGTTCCAACGAAATAGATTGGCTTTTATGTAATTATACTTTTCAGAATTTTGAATTTCTTCGCTTTCCTTAAAAACCACATACGTGAAAAGCATTATAAAGATTCCAAACGCTATTAATATAGTTAATATAGATCTAGGTGGATAGCTTTTTTTAGCAGCAGGGATACCATAATCAAGAACTCTTAAAACTGGCATCTCTTTCTGTTCTTCAAACCGAGCCTGTTCATATAATGGTAATATAAACTGCAACATTTTATTATTTATTTCTATTTCTCTCATTAGCCTATAATACTCAATAATATACTCAGGCATTTTTTTTACTGGAATTGCAGTTTCAAACGATGCTCCATTATCGTTAGATTTCAAATCATTCAATCGTTTTCTATATTCTTCCACTTTAATTTCTGAATTAGTTATTTGAGGTGAGTGCTCCGAAAGTATTTTCTTATAAACAGATAATTCAGTTTCTTGTAACATTAAATTGGTTTCTAATTCTGTTAGTAAGACAAATGTACCTTTTATCTGCTCTTCAGCATTAAATACACCTGTTCTTTCTTGATATCGTTTAAGAGAGTCTTCAGATAGTTTCATATTTAATTGTACTTCTGTTAATCTTTTTCCAAGAAATTCTCTATTTTCAGTTGATTTTCGCACATTCAGCTCAATTAGTTTTTCATTGAGCCTTGTAATAATATAATTTGTAATATCTGCTGATAGTTGTGGATTTGATGAACGAACAGCAATCTCATAAGCCATAAAATCATTTTCCTCAGCCGTAATACTACCTGATAATGTTTCTAATGCAAGTTCCATATATTCTTCTCGTGAAACATCAATTTTATAAATAGAAATTAAATCAAACTTATTTATAATTTCCTCAAGCATTGTTCTGCTATAAATTATATTAGTAAACAAGCTTATATCAGGGTTTGAATTTCCTAAACCCATTGGAAGTCCTGACAGATCTCCCAACATCCCTGCAAGTCCAGAAACACCACTATCTTCAGAAGGAATAATTAATGCTTTAGAATCAAATTGCTCTTCAATAAAAACATAAATAGAAATATAGCTTAAAACCCCTACTAGCAAAGTTGTAAAAATTAGAAATTTCTTCCATTTTATAAAAATTATTACTAAGTCTGATAAATCTTTTTCTTTAATCATATTTTTCTCAATTATGGATTTTTATTAGTCCATACTATTTAATAAATTATTTAATTCTATTTCCCAATTCAGTTATTGCTATACTTCTTATTCTAAAAACATTCCCCAATTTAAGAAGTGATTTTCTTCACATATTTCTAATTGAGAATTAATTTTTAACTATTTCCCAATAACCACCTAATTTGGGACCTACTCTTTTAATAATTTTCATTTTTCTAAATTTGCTAATATAATTTTCTATAGTTCTTGTACTTTTATTTAATTCATCAGCAATTTCTCTTGCTGTTATGCTAGGATTATCACTAATTAGTTGTAGTGTTCGTAGCTCATCCGGAGAATAATCGTTCCGAAATACCTTCCGAATCGTTCCGAAATTCTTTCCGAATCGTTCCGAAATTTTATAGTTGTTTTTCAATTCCCAATAACCTGTTTTATCCGAACCAATTCTTTCTAATTCTCCATCACTTTTGAGCTTCAAATACTCATTTCAAAGGCTCTTGTTGTTTTTCCAAGTTTTCGGGCAAGTTCAAAAATAGTAATTCTCTTGTTAGAAAAAATAGCTTCAAGTATTTTCTCCGAAGTTTTCTCCCAAGTTTTTGGTGGTGCTTTTTCCTCAATTATTCCAAAATTACTAGCCCCAACTTCCTTTTCAAAAACTATTGCTAAACCTGGGCCCATTTTTCTGAAATAGGGTTTTGGCAATCCTGCCTTTATACAATAATCAATAGTATTTCTTATGCCTCTACCCCAAATATTTCCAGCATCATCAGTACCAATAAATATAGTTCCTCCTTTGGCATTTGCGAAACCGCAAACCCACTTTAAGTATTCATCCTTCCAAATACTCTGATATTCTATATTTTGGTTTTCAATATTCATTTTTGATTATTTTATTAAAATTATTTAAACAATAAAACAACTGTTATTAATGCTGCAATTACACCCGCAATACGTGCGGTGCGAGTAAGATAGTGATCAAAATTACGAGGAATATCTTTGGGTACCCAAATGAAATCTCCAGATTCAATTTTGAATTCATTATCTTCATCTGTCATGTCAATCCATGCTCTAGTTTTTCCTTTTATAAGATATACAGCATCCTTTGCTCTGTTGCCAATTCCACCAGATTTATCAATATAATACTGATAATCACTTCCCTCAATATAATCAACAAATCCAGGATTCATAACTTGTCCGAAAACATTAACTAAACCAGTAATTTCTGGTATGTAAATAATATCTCCATCTTTCACTGTGAATTTACTATTTTCAGAATTATCATCAAGGACTTTTTTAAAATCAACAGTAACAATAGATTTAGCATTACGCAATTGGTTGTCATAAATAAGGCTTAAAGAATCTTCAGGTTCAATATCAGCCATACGGATCATCATTAGTAAATCTGTTTCCCTATTAAGAGCTTGTAAGTTAAAAGCTCTTTTTCTATCTTGAAAAGGAGTATTTGTTGTGTTTGTAAGAACATTACTTCTTATTAATTCACCACCTGCTAAGTCAGCAGTTTTTTTGAATCCACCAGCTTTTTCAATTACTTCTTTAATGGTTGTATTGTCTTTTTTTATAAAAATATATCCAGGTTTATTAACTTCTCCCTCAACAAGTACTTTAAAATCTCGTTTTTGAGTTTCATTAGCTATAACTCTAATTCTATCGCCACGTTTAAGTTCTGGATTATCCTTTAAATTGGCTTTAATTATCTCTTCATTCATTCCATCATAACTTAAACGCGTAATTTCAATACTATCTGCATTTTCATAGGCTGCATTTATTCCACGAGAAAAAAGAAGCGCAGACGAAAGTCTGTCACCATCAACAAATTGGAATTGTGTTGGTTTATTTACTGCCCCTTCCACTTCTATAAAATTTCTTTGCCAGTCCAATTGAGGAAAAATAAGAACATCACCGTTTAGCAAATATGGATTCTCAGCATAATCAGCAGTTAATCTGAATTTTTTCAAATCAAGGATTTGTTCAGTTCCATCAACGTGTTTTAGAGCAATTCCACGCTCTGCATATTCATCAATTTCTGCTTTTAATTCAGCCATTGAACGTGAATCCTTTGTAGTTGCAAGTAATGCCAAACGGTATTGATTATAAGTGCGTGTTACAAATTCATCAACACGTTCTGTTGCAGAGGCTGGGAAAGTCCCATTCGTAATAAAATCACCACCAATTGTTACCGATATTTTATTAAGGGCATACATTGAACTCTGCTGAATATCACCCATGTCTTGGGCAATTAAAGTTATCGAAAAAAGAATCGATAAAATTAGGATTTTGAATTTCATTATTTTTCCTTTTAAAACGTTTTTTTTTCTGTTTGTCGTTCTCGCATTTTTCTTGCCAGAATCAGTTTCCTAAATCAGTGATTCTAGATAAACCTATTCGGAAATGACATATTTCTAGAACCAAATTATTAGCTTTAATAAGCAAAAAATCCCAAATAAATTCCAGTTTGGATAAAGAAGGCATCGCCATTTAACGAGCTTGGAACACTCTCTATGCTCTTATCATTTTCAATTGTCCAGCTTTCACTCATAGTAAATTGGTATCCACTTCCGACACGAATTGCAAAAAATCTTGTTAATGGAACATCGATATTTATTGTAGGTGTTAAAGTGATATAATTGCTTTCTATTCTGCGACTGAAATTTTCTGTATTACCTGGATTATTAAACTCGTCCCAAGTCTCTTGCCAAGAAAAATTATCGTTGTTTTGATATTGCTCAACAGTTAGTTTTCCCCCACCAATCATACCGCCAATCGATATAGCAATTTTCTTTACAAAGGGCAGAGTATATTCAAGTGTGAAAGCCCCACCACTTAAGCCATACTTAATTTCTCTGTTAAAACCACTGGATACAGAAGCAAGAGATTGTGTTCCACCAAATCCCATTCCACCAATTCTTAAATCATCAACTATCATCAAGTAAACATAACCACTTCCTCCCCAAGTTAGTAATCCTCCACTGAGTTTTTCAGAGATTCCAAATTTAGGAAGTTGTTTATTTATTTCATCATAATTTGGAAACATCCAAGCAGTTGTTAATCCTCCTGCTAATCCGAATTTACTCATCCAACCAACTTGGCTTTTCATCTGTGCAAAGGAGAACGATGCACTAAGAATTACAATTATAGAAGTGATTTTTATTATTTGTTTTTGCACTACAAATCTTATTATTTAACAACTTGCAAGTTATTAAAATATAAGCTAATCCGCTTAATCTTAGTGTGAAAAATTTGGAACTATGGCAGTGATATTTTTCCTAAAATAGTTGGTTTAGTTGCCCCTGTTGTTCGAGGTATATTGGAAGGATTTCCACTGATAGTTTCATTAGCCAATACAGCAAAGCAGATTGCCTCTTTTGCATCTGATGACACACCTATTTCATCAATTACTTTTACTTCAATTCCTTCAAAATAATGAGCCAACGATTCATATAAAAATTTATTTTTTGCTCCGCCACCACTAATAAATAATTCATTCAGTTTAGTTTCCTCCATAACAAATTTTTCGTAGTTACGGTAAATTGAATAAGCAGTAAATTTAGTAACTGTGTGGAGCCAGTCCTCACTTGAAACATTTACAAATTCATCAAAAAGTGGAAGAAGGAATTCCATCCCATAGTATTCTCGACCAGTAGATTTAGGTGGTTCAGATTCTATGAAATTATCTTTAGTGATTAGGGCAATTAATAAATCCTCGTTTAATTTTCCTGAACATGCAATCGCTCCATTGTCATCAAACTCCTTTTCATAAAACCGTCTCATCAAAATATCAATCATCATATTACCAGGACCAGTATCAAAAGCCAGAACATTGTTTTGCCCTTTTTCTTTATTTAGTATTGTGATATTTGAAATTCCGCCAATGTTTAGCAAACCTCTATTTTTTTCGGTGGAATTAAATAATAAGAAATCAAAATATGGAACAAGCGGTGCCCCTTGTCCACCTAGCGCAATATCGCTTGGACGAAAATCACCAACCGTGATTTTTCCAGTTAACTTTGCTAATACTGCAGAATCACCGATTTGCAAAGTAGAACAAACTTGATGTCCAAAATACTCAGTAGAATTAGGTAGATGGTGAATTGTTTGTCCGTGTGATCCAATTAAATCAATCTTTTCCATATCAAAGTTAATCTGGTTGCACAATGTTTCAATGGCTTCGGTATAGATTTGAGGTATGAGAAAGTTTAGTTGAGAAATATCTTCCACGTTACTTGTTTCTTTAACCGAGTTGCGTAAGACAAGTGATTTTAATCCATCTGGGAAAGGATATTCAATAAACCCTAGCAGGTCTATTCTTGTTTCAATCCAATTGTTTTTAACTTCAACCAAAGCAACATCGACACCATCGAGGGAAGTTCCAGACATGAGTCCGATAACATATTTTGTTTCTTTTTTTGAAAGCTCAAATAATTTTTTCACTATTCTACCCCAAATTATTACACAATTAATGATAAGATAACAATTTCATTTCTAATTATTGCAAATAAATTTTGTCCTGTTTATTTTGAACTATTTAAAATGTTTATTTCACTAGCTTTTGGATATATATATTCTGAAAAACTAGAATTTTTAAAAAATAAATAAAATATAGGATAGCAGGACATTTTAGAGTATAATTTTTGAAAGATAGGTAACAACGAACTAAAAAGGGAAACATCTCCGAGCAAAGGATCACAAACCTATATTGGCATATCATCCGGAGGAGGTGGCATTTCATCATTAGTTGGAGGAGCAATGTCATCATGAAATAAATCCAAGTTCTCAAAACGTGCATACTCTTTAATAAATCTAAGTTTTACATCTCCAACAGGACCATTACGTTGCTTGCTTATAATTATTTCGGCGACACCTTCTGTTGAATTTCCATCACTAAATTGTGTTATTCCGTAATACTCTGGACGGTAAAGGAAAATTACAACATCGGCATCCTGCTCAATAGCACCCGATTCTCTAAGGTGAGATAGCATTGGCTTTTTATCGGCAGTAGCTTCAACAGCTCTATTAAGTTGAGATAGTGCAATTACTGGAACATTTAGATCTTTTGCAAGAGCTTTTAACGAACGAGAGATAATTGAAATTTCACGCTCTCTACTTTCCACTTTACTACCTGCAGTCATAAGTTGAAGATAATCAACAACAATAAGTCCAATGCCTTTTTCCTTGTGCAGCCTACGTGCCTTTGCTCTCATTTCGAGAACTGAAAGGCCAGGAGTATCATCAATATAAATAGGGGCTGAACTTAATTTGTGAACTGTACGACTTATTTTTGCTCCATCAGAGGCTCTAAAATTTCCGGTTCGTAAACTATGAGCATCCATTTTTGCTTCTGCAGAAATCAATCTAGTTGCCAACTGAACTGTAGCCATCTCAAGGCTAAAGAAAGCGACTGGAATATTATAATCAATAGCAGCATTACGCATAAACGATAGGGCAAATGCTGTTTTACCCATTGAGGGACGAGCAGCAATAATTATTAAATCAGATTTTTGATATCCACCAAGCATATCATCAAGTTGAAAGTAACCAGTTTGAACTGAAACAGTTCCAAGCTTGTTTTCGTGAATTGCTTCTATCATTTCCCAAGCGTCTTTAACAGCCGTTTTCATTGAAGTAAAAGATTCTTTTGTTCCCTCTTGCGAGATGCTAAACATTTTCTGTTCAGCTTCATCCAGCAAATCAAAAACATCTTCTTTTGCGTCAAAGGCTGATGTAGCAACCTCTAAAGAAGTTGTAATAAGTTTTCGAAGAATCCATTTTTCAAGAACTATACGTGCGTGGTAATCAACATTTGCAGCAGAGGATACATCTTGAGCAAGTTTGCTAATATATGCAGCTCCACCAACTTCTTCTGTTTTTCCAAGTTTTTTTAATTCTTCATAAAGTGTAACAGTATCTAAGGGTTCGTTTGCTTCGTATAAAGACTGAATAGCACGGAAAATTATTTTATGCTTTGGGTCAAAAAATGAATCGGGTTTTAAAACTTCAAAAACTTTTGGAATTGCTTCATTATCCAAAAGCATAGCACCAAGAATTTCCTTTTCAACTTCAACAACAGCAGGCGGTTGCTTAGATGCTGATTTTACATTCTCGAAATTAAAATTTTCTTTTTTCTCTTCTTCTTTTTTCTTGAACTCCATTTACTTGCCCACCAATTCGTCGTAGAGTTTTCGCAATTTTTGAACATCTTCCCAAGTTGGTTTTTTCCAGTTAGAATTTCGTAATAAAGCTGCGGGATGATAAGTGACCATTGTTTTAATTCCATTAATCTCGTGGATGCTTCCTCTCATTTTTGTAAGAGATTCATTATTATTTAACATAACGTTTGCAGCAACTTTGCCAAGACATAAAATTATTTTTGGTTTTATCAAATCAATTTGTTTATATAAATATGGTTTGCAAACTTCCCTTTCAGAAGGCAAAGGATCGCGATTATTTGGAGGACGACACTTTAAAATATTAGCAATGAAAACATCTTCACGTTTAAAATTAATCGCAATTAAAATATCAGTTAAAAGTTTACCCGCTCTACCAACAAACGGAATCCCTTGTTTGTCCTCTTCTGCTCCCGGGGCTTCTCCAATAAGCATTAAATCTGCATTAGGATTTCCAACACCGAAGACAAACTGATTTCGTGTTTCACCAAGTCCACACATTTGACAAGCATTAATTTCGTTATCAAAATCATCAAGATTATTAATATGCTCAAATTGAGATATTGAATAAACTTCATTGTTTTTTTTGTCTTTGGCTTTTTCTACAGATACTTTCACAGTTTCTTCAACTTCCTTTTGATATTTAATTTCACTTAATTCAACTGAAGTATATAAATCATCACCAAAAATATCTCTTTGATTTTTTAGTGATTCTATAATGTCATTTTTAATATTCAATGCAATTACTTCAAATAAATATAATTATTCTTCGTCTTTATAACGATAATCAATTTCATTATTTACTAATTCATTCAAAGCACGAAGATGTGGTTTTTCAAGTTTTTCAAATTGCAGTGAAATTCTTTCTTGGTCTGGATTTCCACGTTCTTCAAATTCATCTTCAATTGCAGGAATAATTGTACTAATTAGCTGATTAAATTCTAATCTGTTTTCATCGTTAATTTTACGAGCTCTTTTCCCAGCAACCACTACAGCTTCATAAATATTAGAAGTTTTTGTCTCTAGTTTACTTAAATCGATTGGTTGAATTGCCATTTATTTCTCCTTGGTTAATTCATTTAATAAAATATTATACACGTTTTCCCTCGCCTTTTCTAAATCTTCATTAACAACTTTATAATTAAAATGTTCTTGAAATTCAATTTCCATTTTTGCCCTTTCAAATCTTTTTTGCAAATCTTCATCAGATTCGGTCTTCCTATTTATTAATCTTGCTTTTAATTCGTCAATACTTGGTGGAAGAATAAAAATTGATATTGCTTCTGGATAAACCTCTTTAATTTTCATAGCTCCTTTAACATCAACTTCTAAAAGAACAGAATTTCCTTTTTCCGTCTCTGAATTTACAAAACTTTTTAATGTTCCATAGAAATATCCATAAAAAGTTTCCCACTCAACAAATTCATCGCTTTCAATTTTTCCTTTAAATTCTTCTTCACTCATAAAGAAATAATCAACTCCATCAAGTTCAAAATCTCTTTGTGCACGTGTTGTCGCCGAAATTGAAAAAATGATTTCTGGAATTCTTTTAAGTACACTTCTTACAATAGACGTTTTACCAGCTCCACTTGGTGCCGAAATAACAAAAATTTTACTCATAAATAATAACTTATTCAATATTTTGAATCTGCTCACGAATTTTTTCTAATTCTTCTTTAATAACTAATCCACTATTTGAAATATCGAGTGAAACAGATTTATTGTTAATGGTATTAGCTTCTCTATTCATTTCTTGAACTACAAAATTTAATTTTTTACCAACTTCAATACCACTATCAAGCGTATCTCTAAACTGATTTATGTGGCTTTTTAATCTGACAGTCTCTTCGGTAATATCATATTTTTCCGATAACATTGCCAATTCCATTTTCAATCTGTCATCATATTCTACTAAATTTTCTATTAACTTTATTGCACGTTCTTTTAGTTTTTGGAAATATTCATTAACCGAATCTTTTGCAAGTTCATTAATTTCATCTACAGTTTTTTCAATTATAGAC
>JAQICK010000346.1 GCA_027858595.1 Melioribacteraceae bacterium | reverse complement strand
GACGATGATTGTGTGGATTTGAAAAAACACTTTTGGCAACCTGAGTAAACTTGTTTTTTTAGTGAATTTTTGGAAATCAAACAATAATATCAAAAAGATAAATGACAAATAAATTACACAGTCCAAAAAATCAAAATCCAAAAAATCTGAACAACACTTTCAAGTTTTAAATATGCATTTTAAAATTTGAGTTTGAGGATCGGTCATTATTATTAATTTGCTTTTTGGTAATTAAAATGGATAGTTTTGGCTAATTAGTTTTGTTATAAACATCTTTTCTATGCCCAACTTTTACTATAATTACAATTAATTTTTCATCAAATATTTGATAAAGAATTCTGTAATTACCAACCCGCAACCTAAATTTATCATCCCCAGAAAGTTTAATTGCCCCAAATGGTCTTGGATTATTTGCTAATAGCTTAATCTCGCTAAGAATTTTAATGAGTTCCTTTTGTGGCAATTTAGAAATTTCTTTTACTGCAGATTTCTTTATTTCAATTTTATATTTTGCCATCATGTTTCAGCTTTTTTAACATTGTTTCATAATTTACAGTTGGCTCTGCAACTCTATCAGCGAAATCTTTTAAGTCTGTTTCATCCTCATGTAGTTCTTTTTTAATAATTTCATTTATTAATTCTGATAAAGATTTAGATACTTCAACAGATTTCATCTTAAGAGTTTTATGGATTAGTGGGTCAAAATATATTGTGGCTCTTTTTGTTAATACAGGCATATTATCTCCAATTATTTATTGAAAAATAACATTATAACGTTATAATGTCAAACCGTTTAAATGTAATAGACCATAATATTCCCGCGTTTGTGAGCGAAAATTCTTCATGAAATTTAATAATTTCATGAAGAATTGTACAAATAAAAAGTGTGGTTGAGAGGATTTAGTATCTATCAACTTTCAAAGTTGAAACACCGCCATCAAAATTGATAAATATTTTGTTTTGGGCTGAGTTGAAATTTTCAGTTTGATATCGTTCTTTACCAATATCTTCAAAGCCATCAAAATCTTTTACAACCATAACCATATCGCCTTTAATTTGACAAGCAGATTCTTTTGGAATATGAATTTTCATAGTTGCAGCACCCATTTCTATATTTACTTTTATATTTTCTTCCTTGTCGCCAAATTTCAAATCGGTTGATGTTGCACCAGTTTCAATGTTAAATTTTGCAATTTTGTATTTGGATAAATCCATTTCCATAGTTGCGGCACCAACTTTTAGGTTAATATTCCAAACAGGATTTGGGTTTAAACTAAATTCCATTTTACGGTAATTATTATCTCCAAATAATTCTACTTCATCTTTTGAATGACGCAATATAACTCTGGCACTATTCTCACGATACCGAGTTTTAAAACTAAATCTGTTAAACAATCCTGAAGATGTACCAGAAATTAGTTTATCTGTAACTCCATCAATTGTAATTTTACTTGCACCTGTTTTGAGTGAAAGCGTTGCAGATTCAATTGAATCTCTATAGTCTTCATAAAAAGTTGCAGTTGTAATTTCTCTTTCCAAATCATCGCTGTCTTCAGAAATATGATTAAAACCAAAGACTGATCCGAATAAAAATAATCCAAGAAAAATTCCAGAAGCTACCGAAACTATTGGCTTTAAAATAGTTCCTTTTACAATAATTGCAATTCCCCAAAGTATTATTAACAAAGGCCAATAGGAAGTAATTTCGACTGGAATGAAAAGATAGAACTCATTTTTATCAAGAAGGAAAAGCACTCCGATAGTTAGAAATAGGAAACCCCAAAACAATTGTCCACTTTTAAATTTCATTTGAGCCTCACTCATTTTTTAGATTTCATTAGAAGATAAATTCCAAAACCAACTAATAATATTGGGAATAAATCTGCAAAATTAAGGAATGAAAATACTTCAATTCCAAGAAAAAATACACCGACTAAGATTAAAACTACACCAAAAATAACTTGACTATTTTTGTCTTTCTTCTGCGGGATTGTAAAATTTATTTCAGAATCGGGAGTCGTTTCCGAATTATCCGTGTTGGCTGATGAATTTAAATCAATCATTTTTTCTTCTGGTATAACAATCCACATTACTAAATATAAGAGAAGTCCGATGCCATTAAAAAATGCCGAAACTACAAATAATATTCTAACTACCAAAGTATCGATAGATAAATATTCTGCCAACCCAGCTGCGACACCACCAAGTATTCTATTTTGTCTTGAACGACTTATTCCTTCACGCATAAGATTTCCATTTTGGATTTTTAGACGCAGAAAGATGAGAAATGTTTTGTTTTTTGGAAAATACATAATTTGTTTTCTTTACTTTTGCTACTTTGCATTCTATAAAATTGGAAGTATTACATTGTTAAAAAAAATATTTAAATATTCTGTAGGTTCAGTTTTTGTATTTACTCTTGTCTTTACTGTTTATACTGCATTAACACTTTTGTTATTTAAGTTTATTGACCCTCCAACAACTGCATTTATTCAGCAGAATAATAGCAATTCGTTAGAAAAAACAATTTCCACAGATTCAGTATCACAAAGTTGGATTTCAATAAAGTCTATTTCTGACAACATAATATTTACTGTTATCGCTTCGGAAGACCAGAGATTTATTGATCATTTTGGAATTGATTTAGTTGAGGTTGAAAAAATAATTGATGAAACAATTGATGGCGAAAGCACAAGAGGTGCAAGTACAATTACTCAACAAGTCGCCAAGAATTTATTTTTATTTCCACACAAATTGTTCATCCGTAAGGGGATAGAAGCTTATTATTCTCTAATAATAGAATTACTATGGAGTAAAAAAAGAATTTTGGAAGTTTATCTTAATACGGCACAGTTTGGAAAACAAATTTTTGGAGTTGAAGCAGCATCTAATTTTTACTTTAACAAACCAGCCCAATATTTAAGCCTCCACGAAGCAGCTCAATTAACCGCAATATTACCGAATCCTGTAAGATTAAATTTGAAAAAGAAATCGAGATACTTAAATAACAGGATTGCAAGAATTGAAAAAGGAATTAATTATATCAACACTAGTGAGATAATTAAAAAAGTAAAAGAGTAAAACTATTTATTCTTTTTCTTATCTATTACTTCAACACATTTAGCCAAAATTCTTTCTTCTAAAGAGCCTTTCCAAATTGGATAGTTATATTGATAAGCTTCAACTTTTGTGTTGCGTCCATAATCGTAACTCGCTAAAACATTTTTATTTTCATCGTAATAAATTATGTAGAGCATACTATATTTATTTAAATGAGTATTAAAAAGGTAGTAAGTGTTAGTTCTATATATTTTATCGTCAATGGATTCAATAACAATTGGGATGGAGTGTTCTGTTAAAGTCCAAGCATAAATATCTTTTCCAGAGAAATTTGCTACTCCAGAGATATCAACAAAAACTCTATCAGAGCCCTCATTAAAAACTGGTGTCCATTCTGCTTTGCCATCTTGTGCAAGCATTGATGTAGTAAAGATTAGCACTGAAAACAATATTATTGCATTACGCATAGTTTATCCTAAAAAGTAAAATTTATTTTGTGAACTTAACAAAAAGTATAATATGAAAAAAGGTTTATATGAATTTAAATCCGAAAATTATTTAGAGCCAAGAATATCATGCTAGTTCACACTTCTTCAACATTTTGTAAAGGCTAGATCTATTTAATCCAATACTATTTGCAGCTTGAGAAATATTACCATCAAATTTTTTTAGAAGATTATCCAAGAATAATTTTTCAATTTCTCTGCTAACTTTATCCGCTGCTTCTTTTCGAATAGAATCCATTTCCTCCCAAGTTTCTGGAATGGTAATGATTTTATAATTATAAACTGACTTTGCATTCGTTAGTTTTGAGTCAATATCATCTTCTGTAATTTCGTTTGATGGTGAGGAAATTACTGCTCGTGTAATATGATTTTGAAGTTCGCGAATATTTCCAGGCCAGTTATATGATGATAAAATTTCAATGGCTTTAGGGGTGAAATGTTTTAACTCTACTTTTAAATCGTTACAAATGTTTTGCGTGAAAAAATCTACTAATTCTGGAACATCCTCTTTTCGTTCACGTAAAGAGGGAACTTCAATGGGTAGAACATCTAATCGATAGAATAAGTCTTCCCGGAATCTTCCATCCTCAATGAGTTGTTCTAAATTTTTATTAGTAGCTGCAATTATTCTTGCAGTGCTTGCAATAGTTTTTGTCCCACCTACTCTTTCAAATTCTTTGTTTTGAATTATTCGCAATAATTTTACTTGAGCTTCAAGGTTAAGTTCAGATATTTCATCCAGAAATATTGTGCCAGGTGAGGCAAGTTCAAACTTTCCAAGTTTCAATTTAATTGCTCCTGTAAACGCACCTTTTTCGTGACCAAATAATTCACTTTCAAGCAAATCTTTTGGAATAGCAGCGCAGTTTAATGCAACAAAGGGTTCTAATTTTAAGTTGCTTTGCAAATGGATTTGTCTTGCAACTAATTCCTTTCCAACACCACTTTCGCCTGTGATTAGAACTGTATTGAGATTTTGTGCATATAGCGAAATTTTATCTTTTAATTTGGTTGTAGTTCTACTTGAGCCAATAATGTTATAAAAATCCTTTGATATTTCCTTACGCAATGATGCCGTTTTCTTTTTTAAAACACTAATATTAATTGAATTTTTAATTTTCATTAACAATTCTTGAAGATTTGGTGTTTTAGAAACATAATCATAAGCACCATTTTTCATTGCTTCAATTACAGTATCTACAGAGCCGTAATCTGTAATCATTATTACTGGAATGTTGTCATCCTCTTTTTTTATTAATTTTAGAATTTCAACTCCGTTCGGACCATCATCAAACATTAAATCAAGAAGAATAATATCAACTGAGTTATCCCTCAATTTGGTTAGTCCATCTTTTCCATTTATGGCAGATTTACAATCAAAATGTTCACTTAAAAGCATCAAAAAATCCGAAGTGAATTCAATATCATCATCAATCATTAAAAGAGTTGGCTTGTTATTATTTGGCATATCATTCATAATATTTCCTTAATTGTTCACACCCTCGTTTAGTTCAATTTTAAAAGTTGTTTTTTCTAAAACGCTAATATCAACATATATGCGACCACCATATTTTTTTAATACTTCGCGTGCTGAAAAAAGTCCTTGTCCAGTACTGCCACCCTCTGAATAGCCTTGCTCAAAGATTATATCCCATCTATCTTCTGGTATTATGCTTCCAGTATTTGAAAATTTTAAGATTATCTTTGGCGACTCTTTATACAGCTCGATAGAAATATCCTTTTCTTTTGAATCTTGCATAAACCTAATAGAATTCTGAAAAAGATTATCTAATATGTTTCCTAACTCATAACTTTTTATTAGAACTGGAATATCATTTGGATATTTCTTGATTTTGTTCATCGATATTTGGTTTTCATTTAATGAAATTTCAAAATTTGTAATCATATTGTTTATTACATCTGTCGGATTTGAAGAAAACCTACTGTAAACTTCATCTCTAAAATCTTTTATATTCGTTCTAATA
>JAQICK010000226.1 GCA_027858595.1 Melioribacteraceae bacterium | reverse complement strand
TGATTAAACTTACCCACCATAGTCATCGAAACTGGCATTACTTCAGTTTCTTCATCAGTTCCTCTAGGACCAACATGAACAACTTTATAAGGAAAAACTTTTCCCGCTTTAGGGTCGTCATAATTTTTAACCCCAATCCACAGTGCTTTTCCGGCTTGAGCATCTTGATATCTAAATTGTGCTGGCCACCTTAATCCATCTTGCTGATCAGGAATTGCACCAGTTCTACCAAGCTCAATTTCACATCCAGCACTTGAATACCAATTGTGCAAATTGCCAACAGCAATCCATTTTGTTTCGTCACCAATATCAATATTAGTAATAAAAAGCATAATAACAGAAAGAAGAGATATTTTAGACAGCCACATTTTGTTTTTTCTGATCATCATAACACCTTTTTATATTAAATTCTTTTTTATCATAATTTATAGCTAACTGAAATTCCTACAAATATATTTCTAGGATTTAGAAACGTAAAGTATGATTGATTAGGCATATCGATATACGCTTTTGTGCTTAATACATCATTAACCTTAGCTTCGTCAGCCATGCTCCAACCACCATTACTATATTGCATATATCTTTCAGTTGTTGCATCAAAATAAAGTGCTCTAGTATTTGGAACAATATTGGGATCGTTAATATTACTTACCCATTCTATTGGAACAAAATCAACTCCAGTTGGTCTGTAATCACCTGGATTATCATCACCAGAAATGTTGTTTGCATAACCAAGTTCGTCAACAACGTTTTCTGGTAAATGTAGTGAATACATATAATCGTTTCTAACATGAATATCACGGAAGGAATATCCAGAAAATTCTTTTAGGTTAAAAACGTTAAAAATATCAGCGAAGAATTTTATATCAATATCACCAAATTTAAAAATCTTAGAAATTTTCAAATCAACATTCCATGTAGATTCCCATTGCACATTATATTCAATTCCAGCAATTTGTTGTGGGTTCCAAGTATCCCATGTTCCAGCGGTCCATCTTGTGATGAAGTTTGCATGCCAATCGCCAAGTAAATGTTGTTCAAACATTTTAGGCCCATAATTATATGGTGTATGGAAATCTAACCAAGATTTAACCATAGGTATTGGTCTAGGTCTCTCTATTGTTGGATTTTTTCTAAGATATTCTCGTTGGTCGCTAGGATTTTCATACTGGTATAATGGTCCAAAGAAACCAGATGTACCAACTCGGTATTCAAAATTAACATTGCCCGTTAACCAATCGCCACGTGTTCTCGATAAATCGATTTCAAAACCAAAAATATCTTCGTAATTGTTACTATTCAATTTACTATAATTTGCTTTTCCATCAGTACTTATATAACGCACATACATTTCTTGTCTTGTAATATCTTTATAATACCCTGAAACACGTAGAAGAAATTGATCAAAAAGAGCTTGGTCAAAACCTAATTCGTAAGAAACCGTTTTTGCTTGATCGTTTGAAGGATCTCCAAATACAGTCAATTGATTGTTTGCTTTTCTTCTCTCTTCGTAAAGATTTTCAGCTATCGACTTTTGGTAAAAATGGCCATAATTAAAATATAACTTAGATGTTTCAGTTATAGGATGTGAAATTGCTATCCGAGGACTAAAAGTAATTTGTGATTTAGACGCTTCAGTTTTAAATAACGCTTCATCCTCTGTACTATAATTCTGAGAGAAAAAGTCGGCATCGTAAGGGCCAACATTGTACCAATCACCATTAGGATTTGAATATTCGGCCAAAACACCAACCGTAGCAACTAATCCTTCAAACTCTAATTTATCCTGAACATAAGCTAATGCTTTATATGGAGTTTGCTTAATATTAGTCCAAACATTTCCTTCTGGCAAAAAGAAGTTTTCTTGACCAAATAGCATATTAAAATCGTCATAAATAAATTCAGCACCTGTTTTAATTTGATTATAATTATCAATTTGACTAACTAAATCTAACCGAGCTGAATAAGTATTTGTTTCAGTAAAATCTCGCGATGTACTAACTGCTCCACCCATTCCAAGACTACCATCAATAGAAGTTACAGGCTCATGCCAAAATCCTATTGGAGCTTCGTCAACAAAATATCCAGGAAATATTTCATGTCTGCTAGTTGAATCACGATAATCCATATGATTAGTATAATATTTAACTCCAAGTTTTTTAAATTGTAGTTCATAAAAAGTATTTGAACTCAAAACATGAGTAAGTTTAGCAGAAAGCATGTGATTATATATTTGAGTAGGAGAATAATATGTGTTAGTATGAATCCTCCAAGGAACTGTAAAACTACTTGTATTTATAGTATTTGCAACATCCGCTGTTGTAGTTAAAAGATCTGTTCCACCAGCTCTCGAACCAGAAGTACCAAAAGTTTCGCCATAAGTTGCTATAATATTTAATTTCATCGATTTGCTCAAATCCGATGTAAGCTTAATCATCATAGTTTCATCTAAATGAGATGCTGTTGATAACTCCATTAAATATTGATTTTCTTCTCTTTTATAACTTGCAAAAAATCTTAAATTCCCCAAAGATTGTGCAAAAGGAACTGGTCCTCCAAAACCAAGATCAATATTATAATCGTCCTTTTTAATATCGCCTTGTTTTCTATACTGCCATTCAAATATTCTTTTTGCTTGTTCTGCGGTTAAATCGTTAGTTGGGTCATCATCTCTTAAAGTTAAATCAGAGTATTCATTCCAACCACCCCACTCAGGATATTGTCGTGCGTCGTATTTATCCCACGCTTCTGTTCCATTCATTGCTGTTTCAGGATCTAAGTATGGTCGCAACCAATATGCATTTGCATCATACGGAGAAATTCCAAAATGTTTTTGACTTGCTGGACTCACTCTATAATTTACAACTGCTTGATATTTGTTTTTATCACCTTCGCGTGTAACAACATTTACGATACCAGAACGTACATTTGCATACTCAGCACTAAACCCACCAGTTGTTACTGAAATTTGCTGAACTGCACTCAAGGGAAGGTTCGATATTGGTTTATTTGTTCTAGAATCAGTCATTGAAAGACCATCAACTAGAAAAAGAGTTTCACTTGGGTTACCGCCTCTTACAGATAGATCTGGTTCAATACCAGCTTGAAGTTGCATTACATCACTAATGCTAGTTACAGGAAGAGCTTTAATTTCATCAGTATTAATGTTTTTTTGATTTGCTGCAACATCTTTTTTAATTACTGATACTTGAGCTCTAACAACAACATCTTCAGATAAAGTTATACTAGTAGGATTTAACTCAAAAATTAAATTTGTTGTAAGATCAATATTTACTTCTACACCCTCAATAGTAACACCATTAAAACCCATTGTAGAAGCTTTTACTGCGTAAGTACCAGGAGGAACATTTAGAATATTAAAATATCCATCAAAATCCGATGCAGCACCCATTGTGGTTCCCATCAAAATAATATTAGCAAATGGAAGAGGTTCACCAGTTGTAGCGTCTGTAATACG
>JAQICK010000228.1 GCA_027858595.1 Melioribacteraceae bacterium | reverse complement strand
ACTATTTAATATTCAAAATATATTCAACAAAATTCTTTTAAGTGGGATTTGGAAAGAAGTATTGAAAATTTAGATTTATGATTAAAGAGGTCTATAGAACTAATGCAAGTTCATTATGTTTGAATTATCACTTAAATTTTATAACAGACTTATTATACGGAAATGTTAAATAGAAATTAGCAATTAATCTTCCTGAAACATAAGCCGTTGTTGCTGCCAACACTCCAACCAAATCGAAGAATTTGATTCCAACAAATAACACAATTAGAATTACTACAACTTCAATAATAGTCGCAATTGTTAAGGGCACTGTATTTCTTGTATAAACCAAAACTGCACGTTGAACAGAAATTAAAAATGTTAGGGCCGGAAAAATTGACATTATAATTGCTGGAAGTATTGCGAGCTGTGTTAATTCAATAGACAATCCCGAAACAGAGTGAAACCAGATATTTGCAAGCGGTGTTGTGGTAATTCCAATAAGCAGAATTGAAGAAAGAGAACCAGCCATTAATCCAAAATTACGAAGTGGTTTATATCCTTCTCCATTTTCACCGAGCAAAGCAATAAAAGCCTCGTGGAATGAAAGTCCAAGAGCTCTAAAAATAAATACAAGTGCATTAATAACAGGCAACGCTGCAAGAGATTCAATAGACATTCTGCTTTGTCCAATTAAAAATGTTACTACTGGATGAATTCCAAGAGACAAAATAGATGTCATTGCAAGTGGATAATAAAATTTAATAATTTCAATATAGGAAATTTCAGTTTGTGGTTTTGTTTCTTGTTCGGACTTAATTCTTTTGAGAATTTTAGTCGCAAATAATTTTGTAACCATTGCCTCCGTCATTACGCCAACAGATAGTGCCAAAGATGCAATGACAGCTCCGTCAAAATTTGCAAAAAAGTATGAGAGAAAAGCAGTAATTAGCATAGTTGACAGCCGAACAACAGTTCCAAAGGTTACTAATCTGGTTAGATTGTTTCGTATTAGAATACCGTGATAAAATCTGCGATAACCTATAGCCGAGGGCCATGGTAGAAGTGCAATAAAAGCCAAATAGGTAATTTCTTCTACTCTTTTTGGAAGTCCAATTAAGTCGAGAGCAATAAACTCAAATATTGCTGGAATTAACAAAAAAAGCATAAACAGTGTAATAATTCCATTTAAGAAATAAGTGAAATTCCTTAGTTTTGTGAATGATAGATAATCCTTGACTAAAGCCGTTGAAGCGCTCATCAACATAATTACGGGAGCTTCAACAATTAACGCAAATGAGAATGCAACTCCATATGCCGCGAGATTAAACTTTGGCTCGGACATTCGTGCAATAACCGAAGCTAAAAATGGACCCTCAATAGACATTAAAAGCCAAGTTAACGCAAGCGGAAACCAGAAAATTAGAATTGTTTTATATGTTAAGGTTTTTGTGTTTGTCATGTTTTAATAAAATTGATGCACAAATTTACGAAAGAAAGAGTGATGAATTGTGAAGATATAATTTAATTTACCAAATGTCATTCCCACATGTTTCAACTGGGAATCTTTTCGGATTGAGAGATTCCAGATAAGAGCATACGGAAATGACAACAATAATCCAGCAATTTAAGCAGTTTTATTAAGCAATTGATTTGTTGGTTTCACATTTCATAAATATTTCAGTAACTTATTAGAAATAAAATCAAAATAAAATAGAGACTCATGATAGAAATTCGGATACCAACTAGTGCAGCAGTTCTTCTTTTAAAGGAGAAAATAGTTTTAGAATTGCAAGCTCTTCAAAAAGCAGACATTTTTCCAGAGGAATTTAGTATTTCCGATTTAACAGATAACGAATTGTTAAGTATTACCGAAACAGCAGCACTTGATTTAATTTTTACCCTTCCAGCAGAGATTTATGTTGCCGAAAGCAATATTGCTATCATTATTTATAGAGCAATAAGAACTTTTGCCGTGGAACAACAAAGAAATGCCTTTGAAAATTACACAAAAGAGAGAGCTGAAGCGTTAGTTAAGCCAATTAAGAATTTGTTTACGGTATATGGAGAAAAGGAAGTTTTCGGTAGAAACTAATTGGTAAACTTCAGACTACAAAGAGCAAAACTCAAATAAATTACAAAAAAGAGTCTGTCATTTCGAACCCGTTTTATGAGTGAGAAATCTTTTAAATTTGGGAGATTTCTCACATTCGTTCGAAATGACAATTTTCTTATAATACCATTCAATTTTTTATTGCTGTTTACCATTCGATTGGTTACAACAATCACAATTTCCGCAAGGCTTTTCTCCAGGAAATCCAAAATAGTCTGAAATAAAAATTCGTCTGCAATTTTCCTCTTTAAAATAATTTACCATTGCAAGCAGTTTTTTGTTATCGTTCATTAGCTTGTTTTCTAATCGTGATTCATTTTCTAATTTTGGATGTAATTCAGATACAAGCTCAATATTTGAATTTTCAACAGAACCTTTGGTTACACCATATCTATCAAGCATGGAAAGAACAGTTTCAACTCTAAAATCACTTCTGTCTTTAAAGCTCATCTCTTCACGGATAAAATCGACACCAGTTGAATTAATTTTATCCGTGTCCTTTCTTAAAATATTATAAACACGATGGTAATATTCGGCGGAAGGATTACTCCACTTAATAAACTCCATTTGTGTGTATAAATCAGATTGATCATAAAGCAGAAGGCATAGTGAGTCTTTTCCATCACGGCCTGCTCTACCAATTTCTTGATAATAAGATTCAATAGACGAGGGAATTTCAGCGTGGATAATTAATCGAATATCTGCTTTGTCTATTCCCATTCCAAAAGCATTTGTTGCAAGTATAATTTGTCCGTTGGAATCTGAAGGATTATCGTTATTCAAAAATTGTCGCTGAACTTGTTTTCTTCTGTGAGTGTCCAACTTGCCGTGATAAACGGAGTGTCCAATTTTTGTTTTATGCAAATATCCAGAAAACTCATCCAAAGTTTTTATCAATGAAAAATAGATTATTGTGTTACCCTTGAAGGTTTCGAGAGCCTCAAGCATTTTTTCCAATTTATCGTCGTAGCCCCAAATATCTTTTGCTTCTAGTCGTAAATTTGGTCTTTGAATTCCTTGATGAAAAAGTTCAATTTCTTCTTCTGCTAAATTTAGTTTTTTAATTATATCTTTCTGAACATCCAAAGTAGCAGTAGCAGTTAAAGCAACTGTTAATGGATTTCCAATCAGCTCTCTAAATTCACCAATACGCGAGTAGTCTGGACGGAAGTCATGCCCCCACTCGGAAATACAATGTGCTTCATCAATAGCGAGAAGTGAAATCTTTGCCTTTTTAATTTCAGCAACAAATTCCTTTTTTCTGAAGCGCTCTGGTGTGACATAGAGAAGTTTAATTTTTCCTTTCACAAAATTTTGTAATCGCTTTTCCCTATTTCCCCTTGAAACGGTTGAGTTGATAAACTCTGCTGGAATTTCTCTCTTTTTTAGTGCATCAACCTGGTCTTGCATTAGAGCAATTAACGGAGAAATTACAATTGTTCCTCCTTCAAAAATTAATGCTGGAATTTGATAAATGAGCGACTTTCCTCCACCAGTTGGCATTAAAACCAGTGAGTGTTTGTGCTCTTCAACAAGTCTGGTGATTATTGATTCCTGCAAACCACGGAATTCGCTAAATCCGTAATATTGTTTTAATATTTCTATAGGTGTTTTCATATTTAGATGTAAGATATAGAGACGTGAGACACAAGACTCTAAATCTATCATTTTATTTATTTTCAAAATTATTGAGTTAAAAGATATTGTTTTCTGGAATGGATAAAAATTATAACAATATTATTCTAATAATTTATTCACTATTTTTTACCTTTCCAAAGATTTTGTAAACTTTCCCTTGACAAAACACATCTGTTGTTGTAGCTTGTGCTTTATAAAATAAAGCACTTTGCAACCGGAGAAAAAATGACTGATCAAAAAGCAATAGAAGATTTAGAATTTATAAAAAATATAATGCAAGATGCCAAAAAGAAGATGGTAGATAATGGTATAAGCATGATAGTTTGGGGTCTTATTATTGTAACAGGATTACTATCAACATATGTTGGGATTAAAGTTAATTATCAATTCAGTTATGGCTGGAACTGGATAGTTGTAATTGGATCTGGTTGGATTTATTCTTTTATTCAAGTTTATAAGAATAAAAAACAACCCAAAAATAGAAATTTTGCTGGTCGCGTTTTAGGACATGTTTGGTTTAGTAGTGGTATTGCAATGACCATCTTAGGTTTTGTCGGTAGTCTTTCCGGTGCATATCATGGTGTTTTCATATCTCCGCTAGTATCAACCATTTTAGGCCTTGCTTATTTTATTACTGGTTTTGTTCTTGGTAAGCCTTGGGTAACCAAATTATCAGCAGGGTGGTGGACAGGAGCAATAATAATGTTTTTATGGCCCTATCTGTATACTCTCTTGCTGATGGCATCTATGATAATCTGTTTCCAAATTATTCCCGGTATTATTTTTAACAGAGAATCGAAAAAATTAAAATTGAGCGAAAATGAAGGAATTTAATTACCAGCAATTAGACGATATAATACATTCCCGTATTAGATTAGCAATTATATCTGTTTTAATTGCAGTGGATGAGGCAGAGTTTAAATTTTTGAAAGAAAAGGTGAAAACAACTGATGGTAATTTATCCGTTCACTTAAAAAAATTGGATGAAGCGGGGTATGTTTTTGTGAGAAAAGAATTTATAAATAAAAAACCAGTAACATCATATAGATTAAGTAAAAAAGGTCAGGAAGCATTTCGACTATATGTAGAACGGTTAGAAAAATTAATCAACAAATAGCATTTTTTTTAATTTGTTACTTTAAAGAATAAAGCACTTTAATAACATAATGGAGCAAGAAATGAAAAAACAACTAACCATAATCACAATAATCATCACACTTTTATTTACCCAAAATCTATTATCCAAAGATGATGTCTACAATCAAAACATTGCTAAGATTAAAGCAACTTCAGATGAAGCATTTCTAAAGTTTGACGAAGGATTATACCATAAATCACGGGGTATGTGTGAAAGAATGTTAGCACAATATGAAGATGATGCTTTGCTTAGTTACTACAAAGCTTATTCAGAATATAGGTTAGTTCTTGTCGCAATGGTTAATAAAGATAAAAAGAAAATGAATCAATATATGGAGGTTGCAATTGATGGTTGCAAAAATTTAATAGAAAAAGAACTATTGGTTTCAGAGGCAAATACATTGTTAGCTGCAATTTATATGATGAAGCTGGCAGTTGATCATTCAGCGGGTCAAGTCCTGACTCCCAAAATTCATTCGCTTCTTGATGATGCATTAGAAATAAATCCTAAAAATCCAAGAACACATATCGTAAGGGGTCAGATGTTAGTAAACACACCAGAATTTTTTGGCGGAAGTGTTAGCGGAGCAATAAAAGAATATGAAAAAAGCGTACAAATATTTGAAAATGAAAAAAATGAAAAATTACCTTCATGGGGTTATTTGGAATCACTCACATCATTAGGGAAAGCACACTACAAGAACAAAAACATTGTTGAAGCTAAAAAAACTTATGAAAAAGTTTTAAGCATCGTCCCTGAATATGTTTATGTAAAGTATAAACTACTACCAGAATTGGAAAAAGAGGAACCAGCCAAACAAAACGTTTCAAATAATTCTGTTGGTAAACTAATAATAAATTTCACTGGTTTTGATAGCGATGAAGGGACAGTAAGGGTAGCATTAAGTAATTCTTCAGAGAACTATTCAGATGATAAACCATTTAAAAGAATTACATCAAAAATTAAAGGAAATATTGCTACGGTAGAATTTAATGATTTACCATTTGGAGAATATGCGGTTTCGGCATTCCACGATGAAGACAATGATAAGGAGTTAGGAACTGGAATGTTCGGTATTCCAACTGAGGGCTATGGCTTTTCTAATAATGCAAGAGGTAGTTTTGGTCCCGCAGAATATGAAGATGCAAAGTTTATTGTTAAAGATATAACAACAACTATCTCGATTGAAATTGAATAATAATCTTAAGAAAAGAAATTATGAAAACACTATTATATATAATTATTACTATTCTATTAACTGTTACATTGGCTGCGCAAAATAAAGTTGCTATTAAGGGTGTTGTTGTTGATTCGAAAAATAAACCCTTACCAGATGTAAATGTTTTTATTCTGAATAGTTTT